>CAZEJA010000286.1:0-4749 GCA_964512215.1 uncultured Planctomycetaceae bacterium | reverse complement strand
TGCGACGTCGCGATCCAGGACGGCTTCGTCACGAAGATCGGCAAGGTCGGCAAGGCCGGCAAGCAGCCCGAAGTCATCGACGCGACGGGGCAAATCGTCTGCCCGGGCTTCATCGATCTGCACGTGCACTGTCGCGAACCGGGGCACGAAGAGGAAGAGACGATCGCGACGGCGGCAGCCGCCGCGGTGGCGGGCGGGTTCACCACGATCTGCGCCATGCCGAACACGCATCCCCCGCAGGACGACGAGGGAGCGATCCTGTACGTCCTCCAGCGGGCCGCCCGGGCGGGGCTTGCACGCGTGCTGCCCGTGGGCTGCCTGACGAAGGGGCGCGAGGGCAAGGAGCTGGCCGAGATGGGCATGATGCTCCAGGCCGGTGCGGTTGCCTTCAGCGACGACGGCGACGGCGTGGGCAGCACCTCGGTCACCCAGCGGGCCATGCAGTATACGCGCCTGGTGGGAACCGTTCTGATGCAGCACTGTCAGGACCCCGACCTGTTCACCGGTGTGATGAACTCCGGGCCGGTGGCCGTGCGCCTGGGGCTGGGCGGCATCGCGTCGGCGGGCGAGGAGATCATGCTCCGCCGGGACCTGTCGCTGGTCGAGCGGACGGGATCGGCGTACCACGTCATGCACGTCTCGACCGCGGGCAGCGTCAGGCTCATCGCCGAAGCGAAGGCGGCCGGCCTGCCCGTAACCGCCGAAGCGACGCCCCATCACCTGCTGCTGACGGACGCCGCCTGCATGAGCTTCGACCCGAACTTCAAGATGAACCCGCCGCTCCGCACGCGGGCCGACGTGGAGGCCTTGCGAGCGGGCGTCGCGGACGGGACGATCGACTGCCTCGCGACCGACCACGCCCCGCACGCCAAAGAGGAGAAGGACCTGGAGTTCGCCCTCGCCCCATTCGGGATCATCTCGCTGGACTGTGCGCTGGGCCTCTACGCCAAGGCGCTGATCGAGACGGGATTGATGGACTGGCCGGACGTGATCAGTCGGCTGACGGTGCAGCCCGCGCTGGTCATCCGCCGCCCCCTGGGCCAACTGGCGCCCGGCGCGGTGGCCGACGTGACGATCATCGACCCGAAGCGACGCTGGACGGTCCGCGTCGATCGCTTCGCCTCCAAGGCCCGCAACTGCCCCTACGACGGCTGGAAGCTCAAGGGCCGACCCGTCGCAACTCTCGTCGGCGGGCAGGTCAAGTACCGCCTGTAGTTCCCCTCCGCCGGAAGCGCCGCTTGGCGCGCCGGCGTGTCATGCGTTATCATGTTTGCAGGCAGCACCAGGGCGGGCGAGGTATGGAAGATGGCCGGCAAGACCGTCGAACGGAGAGAGCATCAGCGACACCCCCTGAACTGTCCGATTCGATTCTACGACCGCGGGGGCGTCGAGATCACGCACGCGAAGACCACGGACCTCTCTGACGGCGGCGCGTTCGCCACGGTTCCCATCCCCGTCCTGTCCGAGATCGGCGAACAGGTGAACGTCACCTTCTCCGTACCCCGTTCCACCCCCAATACGTACATGCTGGAGGAGTTCGCCAGCGAGGCCCGCGTCGTTCGTCAGGTTCCCATGCAGGACACCGAGCACGCCGGGATCGCATTGGCGTTCGCCGAACCCCTCGAGCTCGAAATCGAAGTCTGATCCGCGACGTAACGAATGCACAGAAACGCCCATCCCCCGGGGATGGGCATGATTCTGCGCTCGGAAATGCCGGTCTACGCGTCGATCGCTTTGGACGCGATGTCGCGGCGGCAGTAGCAGTCCTGCCACGTGATGACGTCGACCGCCTGGTACGCGCGCTGCTGTGCGTCCGCGATGGTCTCGCCCAGCGCGGTGACGCCCAGAACCCGCCCGCCGTGGTTGACGAGCTTGCCGTCGACCCGGGCGGTGCCCGCGTGGAAGACCTTCACGTCGTCGATCTGTTCGGCCGCGTCGATGCCGGTGATCTCAAAGCCCTTCTGGTAGCTCTCCGGATATCCGCCGGAGGACATCACCACGCAGACGGCCGGTCGGGGATCCCACTCCAGCGTCACCTCGTCCAGGCGGTGTTCCGCGACGGCCAGCATCGCTTCGACCAGGTCGCTCGTGAGGCGCATCAACAGGGGTTGGCATTCCGGATCGCCGAAGCGGCAGTTGAACTCGATCACCTTCGGCCCGGCGGTGGTGAAGATCAGCCCCGCGTACAGGAGGCCCTCGTAGCGTCCGAAGTCGCGCCGCATCGCGTCGACGATGGGCACGAGCACCTCGCGCTCGATCTGCGCCATCGTGTCGCTCGTGACGATCGGCACGGGGCTGTAGGCGCCCATGCCGCCCGTGTTGAGCCCCGTGTCGCCCTCGCCGATAGGCTTGTGGTCCTGCAGGGGCTCCATCGGGTAGATGCTCTTGCCGTCGCACAGCGCCAGCACGGTCGCTTCCTGTCCCGTGAGCATCTCCTCGACCACGACGGTGTTTCCGGCGTCGCCGAAGACCTTCTCGCCCATGATCTCTTCGAGCGGCTTGACGGCCTGGTAGGGTTCGGGGCAGACGATCACGCCCTTGCCCTTCGCCAGCCCCGCGGCTTTGACGGCCACACCGTGATCGCGCGAGAGGACGTAGTCCTTGGCGGCCTGCAGGTCGGTGAAGATTCGCCCGTCGGCGGTCGGGACCTGGGCGCTGCGCATCAGTTCTTTCGCATAGGCTTTGTCGGCTTCGATCCGCGCTCCGGCGGCCGACGGCCCGAAGCAGAGCAGCCCCGCCTCGCGCAGCCGGTCGGCCAATCCCATCGCCAGCGGATCCTCCGGGCCGATCACAACCATGTCCACCGCGCTGTCCGTCGCGAAGGCGACCAGGGCGTCGAGGTCGTCGACCGCGATGTCCACGCACTCGGCATGCTGCGCGATGCCCGGATTGCCCGGGGCGGCCCAGAGCTTCTCGCACAGGGGCGACTGCGCCATCTTCCATGCCAACGCGTGTTCCCGCCCGCCGCTGCCCACCAGAAACAGTTTCATCCGTCGTCCTTTCGTGTCGTGTGATTCCCCCCTCGCGGGGAAGTGTACTTCACCCGCCCGGCGGCGTCCACCCTCTCCGCGGTCAGCCGTTGTTGCCGTCGCTGGATCGGGCCAGCCCCTTGAGGCGCGCGAGCTGTCGCCCGAGCTGCCGGGCCGCCTGTGTGTCCGGGAATTGCGTGACGATGTCCTCCGCGATCGCGACGGCCTCCGCGTAGCGGCGCCGCTCCAACAGGTCGCCGATGGTGTCCCGCAGCTCCCGCACCTCCTCAATTCGCGCGTTCTCGCTGAGCGTGGGCAGCTCCGCGACGACCGACTCGGCCTCCGGGGACGTCGGGTAGGCCTCCAGCAGTTTCGTGCCCGCCGCCAGGGCCTGCCGCCACTGGCGGCGCTCCGCGAACTGTTCGACCTCGTGATACAGGCGTCGCCGCTGATCGACGGCGAACGTCTCCGCCTCTCGTCGAACGCGGTCCCCCAAGGCGCGAATTTCCTCGGAGTCCGGGTACTCGTCCGCGAGGGCCCCGACGATCTGCCCGGCCTGGTCGAAGGCCGCCATCGCCATCAGATCCTCCACCCGCCGGATCTCGCTGCGGACACGCTCGGCCTTGGCGGCCGTACGGGCCTCGGCCAGTCGCTGCTGAAGCGACTCGTGATCGTCGCTGTCGGGAACCTCATTGACCAACTGTCGCAGGAGCTTCTCCACACCGTCGAAGTCCTTCTGCTCGATGCCTTCGACGGCCTTGGCGACGAGGTCTTCGGCCAGTCTGGCCTGGCGGGTGGACCGCTTGAGGTCGCGCTGCTCGGGCGTGAGCATGACGTTGGCGTCGACCTCGGCGATCTGCTCGGTGAGGCGCTCGATCGCCGCAGCCAGGTCGTCGGGGGCCCCCTCGCCCTGCCCCGACAAGCGGGGTTCGCCGCGATCGAGCAGGGAGATCAGGCGCCGCTGGAGAATCGCCGCGTCGTGCCCACTGCGGATCATCCACGCAAGACCCCATAGGAGTGCCCCTGTAGCGCATCCAGCCAGGACCAGCCCGACGGCTTCGAGGGGGACGGTCATTCCGAACGATTCCGTCCCGGTCGCCGTCAGGATACGGACGATGCCGCCGAGCACTCCGGCGCCCGGTGCGACAATCGACAGCGCCGTGAGCACGCCGAGCAGCATGGTGGGCGGCTCGACGGTGACGGGAGTATGGTCGGCTGTTCTGGCCATGCGTTCTGTCGGGACGGCGGTTCGTGAAGGATCGACCGGCGCATTATCCCGCCTGGGACCGATTGACGCAAGTCGCACTCAATTCGTTGACGATGAAGAAGAGGGAGAAGTATAATAGAAGAGGAAAGGTAGTGAACACGATGAGATCGAGACCGACCGGCCGTGGGGCTTTCACCCTGATCGAGTTGATGGTGACGACCTTCGTCATTCTCCTGCTGTTGGGGATCATGCTCCCGACGTTGTCGCGGATTCGCCTGACGGCGATGCGGCACAAGTGTATGGAGAACGTCCGGGCGATTGCGCAAGGGTGCGTGACGTACGCCCGCGACGCCGTATCCCATCGCGGGTCGATCAAGTCGGCCCTGCCGAACACGGCCCCGCCCTCGCCGGGCTGGGAGAAGATCCGGACAGGCAACCCCGCCTGCATGTGGCTGCTTGTGGAGAAGAGCTTCTCCTCGCGCGACGTGTTCTACTGTCCGGAAGGCGGCCTGCGGAAGAACTACAAGCGCCCCGGAGCCGAGGACACGTACTTCGACTACAACGCCACCACCA
>CAZEJA010000285.1:0-4760 GCA_964512215.1 uncultured Planctomycetaceae bacterium | reverse complement strand
CGCTGGGCGGGCCGTGGTACCGGCAGCTCTGGGACCTGGACCACTACCGGTGCGTGATCTACCGAACGTCCGGGGCGCTGAGCACCGAGGCGATCGTGAAGCTCACGCGCGGCGGCGAGCCGCGACACACGGTGGCCGAGGGCGACGGGCCGGTCGATTCGCTGCACAACGCGCTCTGCGAAGCCCTGCGGGATGCGTATCCGAGCGTCGACGACCTGCACCTGGTGGACTACAAGGTGCGCGTGGTGAACACCGCCGCCGAGACGGCCGCCAAGGTGCGGGTCATGATCGACTGGCACGACGCGAGCGACGCCGGCTACTTCGGCAGCGTCGGCGTCAGCGAGAATATCATCGACGCGTCGTGGCTGGCGCTGGCCGACGCGGTCGAGTACAAGCTTCTGAAGGAATCCGACTGAACCGCCCGACGTCCGGGCGGCGGGAAGAGTGAGTTCCATGTCGAATGAACTGGCCACGGTGTACGACCCCAAGGCGGTCGAGAAGCAGGTCTACGAGCAGTGGATCGAGACGGGGGCGTTCCGCGCCGACCCCGACGCGGGCGGCTCGCCGTTCTGCATCGTCATCCCCCCACCGAACGTGACGGCCGCCCTGCACCTCGGGCACGCCCTCAACTACACGCTCCAGGACGTGCTGGTCCGCTTCCGGCGTATGGAGGGCCGCAACACGCTCTGGATGCCCGGGACCGACCACGCGGGCATCGCCACGCAGACCGTCGTCGAGAAACGCATCCTCGCCGACGAGGGCAAGCGGCGCACCGACTTCGAGCGCGAGACGTTCGTCGGGCGCATTCAGGACTGGAAGGACGAATACGAGGCCCGCATCCTCCAGCAGCTCCAGGTGATGGGCTGCTCGTGCGACTGGGACCGCGTGCGGTTCACGATGGACGACGTCTGCGCCAAGGCGGTTCGGGAGAACTTCTGGCGCCTCTTCCGCGACGGGCTGATCTACCGCGGCAAGCGGCTGGTCAACTGGGATCCGGCCACGCAGACGGTGCTCGCCGACGACGAGGTCGAGCACGAGACCGTCCACGGGCACTTCTGGTACCTGCAGTACCCGCTGGTCGAGCCCGTCGAGGCGGCCGGCGAGCGGATCGATCACGTCACGGTCGCCACGACGCGGCCGGAGACGATGCTGGGCGACACGGCCGTCGCGATGAATCCCAGCGACCCGCGGGCGACGGCGCTGATCGGCAAGCAGGTCCGTCTGCCGCTGGTCGGGCGCCCGATTCCGATCATCGCCGACGAGCACGTCGTCCTGCCCGATCCCGACAGCGAGGACGAGAAGGCCCGCTTCTCCACGGGCTTCCTGAAGGTCACGCCCGCGCACGACCCGGACGATTACGCGATCGGGCAGCGCCACGATCTGCCGATGGTCAACGTGATGGCCCCCGACGGGTCGATCAGCGATCGTCACGGCTGGGAGGACGCAATCGGCAGCGACGCCGAGCAGTTCATCGGCATGGACCGCTTCGAGGCGCGGGCGGGCATCGTCGAGTGGTTCCGCACCGAGAACCTGCTCGCCGACGTCCGCGAGTACAGCCACCCCGTCGGGCACAGCTATCGCAGCCATGTGCCCATCGAGCCGTACCTGTCCGACCAGTGGTACATCGCGGTCAAGAAGCCCATCGGCCGCCTGGCCGAGCAGTTCGGCGAGGGGCTCATCGAGGGCACGGACGTGCCCCTCAACTCGCTGGCCGGGCTGGCGCTGAGGCCGGTGCTCGACGGACGGGTCCGTTTCGTGCCCGACCGCTACGCCCGCACCTACCAGACGTGGCTCGAGAATCTCCGCGACTGGCCCATCAGCCGACAACTCTGGTGGGGACACCGGATTCCTGCGTGGAGGGCAGAGGCCTCCTCCGTCGACCTCGAACTGTCCGAGACCCCTGCCGACTCCGACACCCCCCGTTTCCTGGAGATTCCAGGCAGCAGCGGAAACGTCAGCGTGCCCATCCTGGAGCGAGAAGAAGCCGACGGTGCCTTCTGGTATGCCTCCCCCCCGCCGGGGAATGCGGACGTCGAGGGATGGCTGGAGGCCAACGGGTTCGTCCGCGACAGCGACGTGCTGGACACCTGGTTCAGTTCGGCGTTGTGGCCGTTCAGTACGCTGGGCTGGCCGGAGCAGACGCCGCAGCTCGGGACCTACTACCCGGGCGACGTGCTGTCGACCGCCCGCGAGATCATCACGCTGTGGGTCAGCCGCATGGTCATGATGGGCCAGTACTGTGTGGGCGACATCCCGTTCCACACGGTCTTCATCCACGCGATGCTGCAGGACGGCGAGGGGCGGAAGATGTCCAAGAGCCTCGGCAACGGCGTGGACCCGCTGGAGATCATCGACTCGCACGGCGCCGACGCGATGCGTTTTACTCTCGTGAGCATGACCACGCAGACGCAGGACGTCCGCATGCCGGTCGAGCCGATGAAGCTGCCCGACGGGCGGACCGTCAACTCGTCGCCGAAGTTCGACATCGGGCGGAACTTCTGCAACAAGCTCTGGAACGCCTCGCGGTTCGCGATGATGAACCTCCAGGGCGTCCCCGCCTGGGCGGAGATCCATTCGTGCGGAACGCTCGCGGATGCGTGGATCCTCAGTCGCCTCAACGCGACGATCCGCGACGTGACGACGGCCGTCGAGGAGTTCCGCTTCAACGAGCTGGCCGACACGCTCTACCACTTCATGTGGGACGACTTCTGCGACTGGTACCTGGAGATCGCCAAGGCACGCATCAACGCGGGCGAGGCCGCCCCCAAAGCGATCGTCGCCCACGCGCTGGACGTGCTGCTGCGCCTGCTGCATCCGGTCGCGCCGTTCATCACCGAGGCGATCTGGGCGAAACTGAATGAGGTCGCGCCCCTGCGGGGCCCGGGCGACACACCCGCCGAGCCCGCGCTGGTCCGCGCGCAATGGCCCCAGGCGGACGCCGCCGTCATCGCGCCCCCCATGGAAGACGATTTCGCGCTGCTGCAGGACCTGATCCGCCAGATCCGCAACGCCCGCACCCAGCACGAGGTCGCCCCGTCTCGCACGGTGGACGTGCTCGTCGAGGCCTCCGGTCGGCCCGGGCGGATCATCGCGGACAACGTCGACCTGCTGAAGGGCATGGCGCAGCTCGGCGAGGTCACGGTGGGCGAAGCAGCCGTCGAGCCGCCCGCCAACGCCGCCGCCATCGCAGCCGGGGGCGTCAAGCTCTACGTGCTCGACATCATCGACCGGGACGCGGAACTCGACCGACTGACCAGGCAGGCCGAAACGCTGCGGCGAGGCATCGCGGGCATCGAGGGCAAGCTCGGCAACAAGAACTTCGTCGCCAAGGCGCCGCCCGCCGTGGTCCAGGGCGAGCGCGACCGCCTCGCAAGCCTCCAGACCGACCTCGCCGCCGTCGAGAAATCCCTGGCCGCCCTGGGGTAGTGCGCCTCCCCTGCGAGAGAAGCCCGCGGATGAGCGAAGCGAATCCGTGGGACCGCCCTGTCCTTGCGAGCCCCCCGACCCGCGCATACAATGCTTTGGGCGACCCGCCCGCATGGAGAAGTGTTCATGGACGTACCGATGGAACTGTCCCGGATCCTCATCGCCGAGCAAGGCGACTACCAGGTGATCTACCTGCGGGAGATCAACGGGGACCGGACGTTCCCGATCCTGATCGGCATCTCCGAAGTGCTGGCCATCGACCGGCGCCTCAAGGGCATCCCCACGCCGCGCCCCATGACGCACGATCTGCTCGCGGGCGTCATCGAGGCCATGGGCGGACGACTCGAGAAGATCGTCATCAACGACATCCGCGATCACACGTTCATCGCGACCCTCTTCATCCGCCGCGACGACGAGTTGATTTCCGTCGACTCCCGCCCGTCCGACGCGATCGCCCTGGGGGCGGCCTTCGAGACGCCGATCTTCGTCGCCGACCACGTGCTCGACAGCGTCACGAACGACGTCGATCCGAAGGCCCGGTTGAACCTGCTGCGAGACCGCCTGGTGGTCCTGCGGGACGGCATCGGCGAGTTGAGCGAGCGCCTCGCGGATGCCGAGTTCGTCGCGTCCGAACCCGAGCAGACGGTTCAGGAGATGCGCAAGCACCTGCAGGAGATGCAGAGCGAGTACGAGGCGATCGACCGGATCCTGAAGAAGCTCTCCTGATTGCCCTACTTGCGGAAGGGGAAGATGCCCAGCGAAACCACCCGCCCGCCGGGCGTGTAGACGTGCGCGGAGAACTCCGCCTCGCTCAGGCTGGTCAGGACCAGGGCGTTGTAGTTGCCCGCCGCGGCACGGCGGAGTTCGGCGGCGTCGGGGCCGGCTCGTCCGGCATTGTCGGCCGTCTCGAAGTGGGCGTGGAAGATGCACAGGGCGTCGCGACCGTCGCGGACCGCGCGGTCGCTGGGGTCATAGACCGCGTCGTCGCCGCTGCGGGCGGGATAGAGTTTCGCCTCCGCCCGTCCGTTCTCGTAGAACACCAGCCCGCCCCAGGGACGCGTCGTGTCCTCGCGGTCTTTCTCCGCCAGGATTCGCAGCGCGATCTGCACGCGCTCACGGTCCAGCATCTCGCTGAGCAGGTACAGGTGCCACAGGTCGCTCATCGACAAGGCATTGACCTGCCGCTCGTACCGGTCGGTGCGGGCGGCCGCGTTGACCGGCAGGCGCGTCGGTGCGTGCTTTCGCTCCAGCGTCGACTCCGACAACTGCAGGCGCAGGTGCGTCCGCCCCAGCCGATCCCGCAACGGGTCCCGCGTGATCCGCCCGAGCAGGTG
>CAZEJA010000284.1:0-4762 GCA_964512215.1 uncultured Planctomycetaceae bacterium | reverse complement strand
GGCGGGCGGTACTGATGGGGTGGGGGGGAATGGGCGGGTGGGCAAAGACGACCACGTCGGCGATGCTCATTCGCGAGCTGATCCGCACGGGGCACAAGCCCGTCCTGGCCGTCGACGCCGACCCGAATGCGACGCTGGGGCTCGCCCTGGGCGTCGAGCCCGCCGAGACCATCGCGGACCTGCGCGAGAAGATGGGCGAGGCGGCCGCCAAGCCCACGGAAATCCCCAAGCACCGCCTGATGGACCAGTACCTCGCGGAGTTGCTCAGCGAGCAGACAGGCTTCGACCTGCTGACGATGGGGCACCCCGAGGGCCCGAAGTGCTACTGCTACGTCAATGGGCTGCTGCGGCGGTACCTGAGCCTGCTTCGCGACAACTACCCGTACGTGGTCGTGGACTGCGAGGCGGGCATGGAGTACATTTCGCGGCTGACGGTGGAGGACGTCGACGCGTTCGTGCTGGTCGCCGAGCCGACGGCCGTGGGACTGACCACGGCGCGGCGGATTTCGAAGCTGGCCGACTCGCTGCCCGTCACCGTCAAGCGCCGCATCCTGGCGCTGAACAAGACGACCGGCGACGTCGAGCACGAACTGCCCGATGCCGACGCCGTCGTGCGGATCCCGCTGGATGCCGATCTGGCCGAGCGGTCGGCGCGCGGCGATGCGATTGACGACGACGCAGGCTCGGCCGCCCGGGCGGCGATTGAAGAACTCACCTCACACTGCCTGGGCGGATCGCCGCAGGCGGCGGTATCGAACCCGTAAGGAGTCGAGCGAATGGACATCCCCGATGTCTCCCAGACGTGGGCGAATCCGATCAACACCGTGGTCATCGGAGCGACCGCCGAGACGGGCGGAACGCGGACGAGCACGATCTCCATCGGCGGGGCGTCGGCGCCGCCGTTCCTGGCCTTCGAGGGCGACACCGGCCGCCGCGCCGTCATTGCCGTTGAGATCTGGGACGATGGCGCTGAGACCTGGCCCGATGCGCTGAAGAACGTCTACGGGGAAGCGATGTCCTCCCCGGGCGCCTGGGCTCAGAAGGCCGTCGAGTTCGGCGCCGAGGCGATCTGCCTGCGCCTGATGGGCTCGCACCCCGACGCCGGCGCGCGGACGCCCGAGCAATGCGCCGAAACGGTCAAGGAAGTCCTCGGCGCCGTCGGCGTGCCCCTGATCGTCTGGGGCTGCGGCATCGACGAGGCGGACAATGAGGTCTTGCCCGCCGTATCGTCGGCCGCCGCGGGCGAGAACTGCCTGCTCGGCACGGCGCGCGAGAAGAACTACCGCACACTCGTTGCGGTCTGCCTGGCCGACAAGCACAAGCTGCTGGCCGAGAGCCCGCTCGACATCAACATCGCCAAGCAGGTGAACATCCTCTGCTCGGACGGGGGCTTCCCGCTGGACGACATCGTGATCTTCCCGACGACCGGCGCGCTGGGCTACGGCATCGAGTACGTCTACAGCATTCAGGAGCGCGGGCGTCTGGCCGGGCTGGGGGGCGACAAGCTGCTGGCCCAGCCGGTGCTGTGCGACGTGGGCTTCGAGGCCTGGCGGGCGAAGGAAGCCAAGGCCCCGCCCTTCGAGTGCGTCACCGACGAGAACCGCGAGGACTGGGGCGTGATGTGGGAGGCCGCCACTGCGGCCGTCCTGTTGCAGGCGGGCTCGGAACTGCTGGTGATGCGCCACCCGAAGGCCATCGAATTCGCGAGGAAGACCATCGACAGGTATATGCCGACCGCGTCGGCGTAAGAAAGGCAGACGGACCATGTACGTAATCGGCGAACGGATCAACGGGCTGTTCACGGACGTCAAGCAGGCCATTCGGGAGAAGGACGCCGCCGTCGTCCAGGACCTCGCGAAGCGCCAGATGGCCGCGGGGGCGACGGCGCTGGACGTGAACGTCGGCCCGGCCGTCAGCGACGGCGAGGGCGCGATGCTCTGGCTGGTCGAGACCATCCGCGCCGTCTCGGATGCGCCGCTGGCGATCGACACGGCCAAGTGGGACACGATGAAAGCGGTGATCCCGCAAGTGCCCGGCGCGAAGATCATGAATTCCTCCAAGGCCGACCCCGAGACGCTCATGGAGTACGTCGCCCTCGCGGTCGAGAACGACGCGGGGCTGATCGGCCTGACCATCGACGCCGACGGCGTGCCGGGCAACGTCGACAAGCGAGTGGAACTGGGCGCCCAGATCATCACGATCGCGATGGAGGGCGGCCTGGAGATGCACCGCCTGTTCATCGACCCGATCATCCTGCCCGTGAACGTCTCGCCCAAGAACCCCGGACACTGCCTCCAGGCGATCGCGCAGATCGCGGGTTTCGCCGATCCCCCGCCGCACCTGGTGCTGGGGCTGTCGAACGTCTCGCAGCGCTGCAACAACCGCAGCCTGATCAACCGCACGTATCTCGCGATGGCCAAGGCCCACGGGCTGGACGCGGCGATTCTCGATCCGCTGGACACCGAACTGATGGACGCCGCCATCACGGCCGACTTGCTGTCGGAAGAGATGATCTACTGCGATTCCTACCTCGAGGCCGCTCGTCACGGATAGAATGGTATATGCCTAGCAAGTGCCCCGGACAGATGACCAACCGCGAGCTGGACAGCGTGGTGGTTCCCTGTCCGGACTGCGGGCGCCTGGTGGAGTTCTTCACCGACGAGCCGAAGCGTCGCTGCCGCTGCGGCAAGCTCCTGCTGCGTGAGGCGCTGCCGAAGTGCGCCGAATGGTGCCCCGCCGCCGCGCAGTGCATGGGTGAGGCGGTCGATATCCGCGAACTGCAGAAGCGTGTCGCGGAGGTCAAGGGCGACGCGCGGGCCAAGGAGTGCCTCGACAGCATCCGCGAGCGACTCAAACAGAGGGGCGAAGGTGAGCAGGGCTCCTGACGAGGCGGCCGGGCCGGGCGTGCCCCCGCCGCAGCACAATCTCCAGGACGCGACCGACAAGGCGATCGCTTCGCTTGCCGACCAGTCGCCCGAGCAGATGGCCTGGCTGGGGGCGCAGGAGTCGGAAGGGCGGTGGCGCCTGACGGCGCTGGGGGAGACGCTCGACGTGGACCCCGCCACGGGAAGCGTCCGCGATGCGTCCGGGCGGGAGGTCAGCCACTGGTGGCGCATCCTCGTGCTGCATTATCTGGACATCCGCTCGCGCGTGGACCCGTCGCGGCCGGCCATCACGTTCGCCGACCTGCCGGCCGCCCGGGCGTACGCGAAGGTCTACCAGGGACGCGTGATCGGACGCCTCTGCGCGACAGCCGGGCGCGACCTGGCCGCCCTGCGCGCCGCGGCGGAATCTCTGAACTGCCGAGAAGTCGAAGGCGGCGACGCCGCGTTCGACGCCGACATCTTCCCGCACATCACGATCCGCCTGATCTGGCACGCCGCGGATGAGGAATTCCCGCCGTCCGCGACGCTCCTGCTGCCCGACACCATCGGCGCGATGCTCTGCATCGAAGACATCGTCGTCCTCTCCGAGAGTTTCGTCGCCCGCCTGTCCGGCCGACCGTTCTGACCAGGGCATTTCACCACAGAGGCACAGAGGACTCAGAGGCGACGGGAGGGTGCGACTCCAACGCGCGACCGCGACAGCTCCATGCGCAGCCCACTACGGGGAAGACGTTCCGCCTCACCATTCGTCAATCGACAATCGCCAATCGACAATCGACAATCCCCTTCCTCCACGTCCTCTGTGGTCATCCGTGGAACCGGGCTCGTTGACACGACCGGACCGCCCGCCGTAGAATCGCCGGCGCCCATCGGAAGGAGTGCGACGAGTGGTCGCAATCAAAGAAGAACGCACGCGTCTGGCGACCGGGTCGCTGGTGATTCTGGCCGCCCTGGCCATCGCGGTGGCGCTGCACTACACCCAGACGGTCATGATCCCGTTTGTCCTGGCCGTCTTCATCGCGACCCTCACCTCGCCGCTGCTGGACGCGCTGGTTCTCAAGTGCAGGTTCCCCCGGTCGATCGCGCTGATCGTCTCGCTGCTCGTGCTGGCCGCGGTCATGGGCGTGATCTGCCTGCTCGTCGCCCAGGCGATCCAGATGATCCTGGCCACCACCAGCCGCTACAGCCAGGACTTCACGAACTTCGTCTCGCAGATGCTCGAGCGGTTCAAGGACTGGGGCATTGAACTGGACCAGCAGGAGATCGTCGGCGCGCTGAGTCAGAAAGTCCCCCAGATCGTCACCAGCACGTTCGGGACTGTGTTCGGCTTCCTCTCGAGCGTCATGCTGACGGCGATCTTCGCGGCCTTCCTGCTGGCCGGGCGCGACCCCCGCGTGATCCATCAGGGCGTCTTCGCCGAGATCGACGGCAACATCCGCCGCTACATCGCGACCAAGGTAGTGCTCTCGATCATCACGGGCGTGTCGGTGTGGGTGCTGCTGGCGATGTTCGGGCTGGAGTTGGCGGCCGTCTTCGGCATGCTGGCGTTCCTGCTGAACTTCATTCCGAACATCGGGTCGATCATCGCCACGCTCCTGCCGTTGCCCGTCGCCATCGTCCAGTTCGAAAGTCCGCTCACGATCACGCTGGCCGTGCTCCTGCCCGGCGCTGTTCAGATGACGGTCGGGAATGTCATCGAGCCGAAGATGCTGGGCAAGGGACTGAACCTGCACGCCGTGACCGTGCTGCTGGCGCTGTCGTTCTGGGGATTGATCTGGGGCGTGGTGGGCATGTTCCTGGCCGCTCCGCTCACGGCGATCCTGCGCATCATTTGCCTCCAGTTCAAAGCCCTGCGCCCGATCGGCAAGTTGATGGGC
>CAZEJA010000283.1:0-4775 GCA_964512215.1 uncultured Planctomycetaceae bacterium | reverse complement strand
GGCGCCGAGGTCAGCCTGGAAGTGCGCGTGAGCCTGCTCCTCTACGGCGTTGCTGGCCCCTTCGTCGCCGTCACCCCGCGGGTAGAAGCGGACGCCGCGCTCTACTCCGACTACACCTACACCTGGGACGCAGCAGCGTGCCTGTCTCGATGCCCTTAGCCACCGAGCAGACGGGCAGATCCGCCGGACAGTGCGGCGCCAGTCGCTGCCAGACGCCGCGAATGAACTGCGTCGGGACGGCCGAGATGACGAACGCCGCCCCGTCGAACGCCTCGGCGTCGGCGCCGGTGACCTCCACGCCGTCCGGCAGGGGCAGGCCCGGCAGGAAGCGCACGTTCTCCCGAGCGGCCGCCAGTTGCTCGGCCTGATCCGGGAACGCCGACCACAGCCGCACGCGCCGCCCGTTCTCCGCCAGCATGACCGCGCAGATGGTCCCCATCGCGCCGTCGCCGATCATCGAAACCGTCTCAGCCATGCGTACTACCCTACCCGCGCCGCCCCCGCCAGTCCAGTCACCACCCCAATGAAGCCGGCTGATGAGCGAAGCGAACCCGCCTGCCGGCAGGCAGGTCGGCCGGGTCGAATCGTGAGCATTCAGCAGTCAGCACTCAGCAGCCGCGAGAGAACCAACTTTCAGCTTTGAGCTTCCAGCTTTCAGCTTTCAATACCGGGATTTGCCGGTAAAATGCGTCGCTGGTCCCCATGGGACGGAATGGGAGTGAATGTGCCTGAAGAGTTCTTCTCCGAGCAACTGCCCAACGGCCTGACGCTGTTGGGTCAGCGGATGGAGCAGGTGTCGTCCGCGGCGACGGCGCTGGTGCTGGCCGGCGGGTCGGCCAGCGACGAGCCCGACCGCCTCGGCGCCGCTTCGATCGCGACCGAATGGTGTCTCCGCGGCGCGGGCGACCGCGACACGAGGCAACTCAACGACGCCCTCGACACGCTGGGCTGTCAGCATCACGAGAGCGTCCAGAGCGAGCACGTGCAGTTCTCCGCCGCTCAGCTCGGGCGGAACCTCGCCGACGTGCTGACGATCTACGCCGACATCGTCCGCCGCCCACGACTGGAGGACGCCACCTTCGGCCCCAGCCGCGATCTCGTGCTGCAGGACCTGCTCGCGATCGAGGACGAGCCCGCCCAGAAGTGCAACATGATGCTGCGGGAGCGGTTCTACCCCCCGCCGCTCGGGCGGTGCGCCTACGGGACGGTGGAGTCCCTCGAAGCCGCCACCGCCGACGGCGTCCGCGAGCACGTCCAGCGGGCGTTCCTGCCGGCCGATGCCATCCTCGCGGTGGCGGGCAACATCGACTGGGCTGCGTTCCGCGACCTGGCCGTCGAACGGTTCGGGGGCTGGGAAGGTCCCGCGTCCCCGTCGATCCAGCCGGAGACCCCCGCCGGCGGCGTCACGCACATCCAGAAGGACTCCGCCCAGGTGCACGTCGCCCTGGCGCACGCGTCGCTGCCGGCCTCCGACGGACGCTACTACGCCGCCCGCGTCGCCGAGACGGTGCTGTCCGGGGGTATGAGCTGCCGACTCTTCACGGAGGTCCGCGAGAAGCGCGGGCTGGTCTACCACGTCTCGACACGCTACCACAGCCTCAAGGATCACGCGGGCTTCTTCACGTACGCAGGCACGACCCCGGGCAAGGCCCAGGAGACGCTCGACGTGATCGTCGGCGAGCTGCGCCGCCTCGCGGAGGGCATCGAGCCCGCCGAACTCGCCCGCGCCAAGACGCAACTCAAGAGCGGCATGGTCATGCAGGGCGAGTCGACCTCCGCCCGCTCCGGGGCGCTGGCCGCCGATTGGTACCACCTGCAGCGCCTGCGAGGGCTCGACGAAATCGCCGCCGAGATCGATCGCATCACTGCAGACGACGTGCTGGCGTACCTGGACGCCTTCCCCGCACGGGACTTCACGCTGCTCTACATCGGACCCGAAACGCTCGATGTCGGCGTCCTCACCGAGGGGGGGAAGTGAACATGGAATTCCGAGAAAGCCAACTCGACAACGGACTGAAGGTCGTCGCCGAAGTCAATCCCGCGGCCGTCTCGATGGCGGCGGGGTTCTTCGCGCGAACCGGCAGCCGCGACGAGACGCCCGAGGTCGCCGGCGTCAGCCACTTCCTCGAACACATGATGTTCAAGGGCACCGACCGCCGCAGCGCCTTCGACGTCAACCGCGAGTTCGACGAGATGGGCGCCCAGTACAACGCCTTCACCTCCGAGGAGAACACCGTCTACTTCGCAGCCGTCCTGCCGGAGTTCCGCTCCCGGGCGGTCGACCTGCTGGGCGACATCCTGCGCCCGTCGCTGCGACAGGACGACTTCGACCTCGAGAAGAGCGTGATCGTCGACGAGATCGCACGCTACGACGACATGCCGGGCTTCCTCGTCTACGAGAAGCTGATGGCCGCCCACTTCGCGGGGCACCCGCTGGGCAACAACGTGCTGGGCACGCCCGAGTCGATCCGCGCCCTGAAGCGCGACGACATGCAGGCGTACTTCGACCGGCGATACTCGCCGGGCAACATGACCGTCGTGGGCGTGGGCAATCTGGACTTCGACGCCTTCGAAGCCGACGTCGCCGCCGCCTGCTCGGGCTGGACGCCCTACGAAACGGACCGCCCCCTGCCGCCGGCGCAGGTGGCCGGCACGGAGAAGGTCGTCGTCGACGAACGCCTCGCCCGCGAGCACATCGGGATGATGTCGGCCGCCCCCACCAGCCAGGACGACGCCCGATTCGCCGGGCAACTGCTGGCGACAATCGTCGGCGACGCCACGGGCAGCCGCTACCACTACGCCCTGATCGACCCGGCCATCGCGGATGAGGCCCACATGGCCTACGACCCGCTCGACCGCGCCGGGGCGATGTTCACCTACCTGTCGGTCGGCCCCGAACGAGCCGCCGAAGCGGTCGGCATCGTCCGGGACGAACTCCGGAAGTTCATGGACGACGGGCCCACCGAGGCCGAGATGCAGGCCGCCAAGAACAAGATTGCCTCCGCCGCTACGCGCAAGGGCGAGCGCCCGATGGGGCGCCTGATGGCCGTCGGGTTCGACTGGATCTACCGTCACGAATACGTGCCGCTGACGCAGCAGATCGACGAACTGTTCGCCGTGACGGCCGAGCAGGTCGTCGACGTCGCGCGAACGTGCGATCTTTCCTCGTCGACGCTGCTGGCGCTGGGGCCCGCGGAGAGCGTATGACCGGCCCCGCGGACATGGCGGGCAAGCGCGTGACCGTCGTCGGGCTGGGGCGCTTCGGCGGCGGCATCGGCGTGACGCGGTGGCTGTGCGGGCAGGGCGCGATCGTCACCGTCTCCGACAAGGCATCCGCCGAGGACCTTGCGGAGTCCGTCGCGAAGCTGGACGGGCTGGACGTGACGCTGCATCTCGGCGGGCACGAGAAGGCGGATTTCCTCGATGCCGACCTGCTCGTCATCAACCCCGCCGTCTCGAAGGACATCCCGCCCCTCGCGGCCGCATTGGAGGCGGGCGCGGCCTGGACGACGGAGATCAACCTGTTTCTCGAACGGTGCGAGGCGCCGATCGTCGGCATCACCGGCAGTGTGGGCAAGTCCACCACCACCGCGATGACCGGCGCGATCCTCGCGACGACCCGCACCACGCACGTGGGAGGCAACATCGGGCGGAGCCTGCTCGAGGACCTTCCCGACATCGCCCCCGATCACGTCGTCGTACTGGAACTGTCCAGCTTCCAGCTCGAGGACACGCCCCGCGTCGGCGTCAGCCCGCACGTCGCCGTCGTGACGAACCTGACGCCGAACCACCTCGACCGCCACGTCACGATGGAGGCCTACGCGGCCGCCAAGAAGAACCTGTTCGCCTTCCAGGGCCCCGACGACGTGCTGGTGCTGAACGTCAACGACCCCGCGACCGCCGCCTGGGCCGACGAAGCCCCCGGACGGGTCGACTGGTTCGACGATGACGACGAGGCCCCGTTCGACTTGGCCGTGCCGGGGCGACATAACCAGGCGAACGCCCAGGCCGCGTGGGCGGCGGCGAGGCCGTTCGGCGTGGACCGCGAGGCCGCCGCGGCGGCGCTGCGCGACTTCACCGGACTCCCTCACCGCCTGGAGTTCGTCGTCGAGCGCGACGGCGTGCGGTACTACAACGACTCCAAGTGCACCACGCCCGGCGGCGCCATCGTCGCGCTGAACGCCTTCCCCGCTCGCACGGCCGCCGTGATCCTCGGCGGGTACGACAAGGGCGTGAGCTTCGAGAAACTCGGCATCGTCGCCGCCAGCCGGGCCAAGGCCGTCGTCGCCCTCGGCGCCACCGCCGACGCGATCGTCGCCGCCGTCCAGCAGTACCGCTCCGGCGCCGTCCCCGCCATCGAACGCGCCGACACCCTCCCCGAAGCCGTCCGCCTCTGCGAGCAGATCGCCACCCCCGGCGACGTCATCCTCCTGTCCCCCGCCTGCGCCAGCTACGACATGTTCGTCAACTACGAACAGCGAGGCCAGCAGTTCTGCGAGTTGGTGCGGGAAAACAGCGATTAGCGAATAGCGATTGGCGACTAGGGGGAGCAATCAGTGGTCAGTGACAGGAAGCAAAATGGGGACTGGCGCCGCCGTCCAGGTGCCTGTCCCCACTTTGCGCCCCCATCGCAATCCACAGAATGGGTGCCTGTCCCCAATGGCCCTTAGTTAAGGACTCCGGTGGCTGTAAGTGAAGTCGGTCCAGTAGGTTGTGTTTCGGCGACGGGATTGGTGAGAATGACGCATGTTTTGATGGCAAAACGACTTGCGGAA
>CAZEJA010000282.1:1308-4814 GCA_964512215.1 uncultured Planctomycetaceae bacterium | reverse complement strand
GAGCACCGAACGTTTGAGGTGTCGTATGGCTTCGTCGGTGAGGACAAGGCTGGCAAGGACGGCGAAGCAGGCAACCCCGCGGGTTGCCGATACAGCCGGACGCCGCCAGCCGACGCCGCAACCAGAAGACATGCGACAGATCAAACGTGAGTTGCTCTGAGCAGGTGGGAGACGGCGTTTGGGAAGGCGATTCATGGCACGCATGCGATGGGGTCTGGTGACGGCGGCGGCAGCCCTGGCGGTTGTCGGCGTCCATGCGGGGCGCGTGGAGATCGTGGAGGACGACCCGCCGATGCGTCCGCCCAAAGCGGGCGACGTGACCGGACGGATTCGCCCGGCGAGGGACGTTTCCGACCTCTGGGCGGTCAATCGCTTCACGAAGAAGACGTACACCCGCGAGAGTTTCGACAAGGCGACGGGGAAGTTCACGTTCAAGAACCTGCCCGGCGACGCGGCCTACGACATCTGCGTGTCGTTGCCCAAGGGGCGACGGATCGAGGGGATCGACCTGAGCTTCACCGACGCCCGCATGGTGCGCCTGGCGGCCGAACGCCGCAAGCAGCTCGGCCTGCCGCCGGAGCGGACGCACGCGTTCAGCCAGGACGACGTCGACTGGATGGTCAAGTGGCTGGGCGGGATCAAGGACTTCACCGACTACCGCCGGGCGCTGTACGTTAAGGGACACGGGCGACGGGCGACGATGCTGCTCGAGGCCATGCGGACGCGGGCCCACCACGACTCGCAGGGGCGGTACGTCTGGCGGGTCGAGTTGTGGTACTTCGAGAACCGCTTCGGCGGGTGGGAGAAGCTCAACAATCAAGAGCAGGTCCTCCGCCGCGAGCGCCTCCTTCCGGAGCAGTGGCGGGAGATTCACGTCGAGTATTATCCCGAACTCAGCGCGGCCGTCGACGAGAACGGCTTCGCCAAGCCCATCGACTTCGAAATCCCCGCCAAGCCCGACGCGTCAAGGGGCCGGGTCCCCGGCACGGCCCCGGAGATCAAGACCAAGACGCACGTGCTGGGCATCGACAAGAAAGACGACGGGGGCAAGGAACTCGATCTGTAGAAAGCAGCAGTCAGCACTCAGCAGTCAGCAACAGCAGAAGCAGCGCCCGTATCCACGTCCATTCTCGATCCTCCATCCTCCATTCTCGAGTTCTGCGCGCTGTTGCCGTTGCTGAATGCTGAGTGCCGAGTGTGCCCCCCCCCCATGGTTCCCAGCCAGCGCAGTGGCTGGGCTTGGGGGCGCAGATGACGTCTTGTCCCCTGTTGCCAGTTCCCCGTTGCCCGTTGCCGTTTCTTCCCCCTGATCGCCAATCGCTATTCGCTATTCGCTGCCTTGACCACCACCTTGCGGTCGGCGCGTCGCGTGTTCCCCGCTTCGTCAATGGTCGTGGTCTCGATGCGGAGCGTGCCTTCTTTGGCGGGGCGGAAGGTGATGGTCTGCGTGACCTCGGCCCGCTTGCCGCTCAGCGCCTGCCCCCACTTCAGACTGTCGCCGTGGCTGCAGAAGCACACGATACCGGCGAGGGCCTTGTCGTCCGTCGCGCGGACGGTGACGGTCAGCGACGTTGCGCCGACGGGGATTTCCTTGGGGACCGTGACGGTCACGACTGGCTGGGTTCGGTCGGTGGGGTCGGGCGTCTCGGCCAGGTAGGGCGAGCGGGACAGGATGCGGCAGTTCTCATCCGAGAAGCGGACCTGCCCCGCGGTCTTGCGGCCGGGCACGTAGTTGCCCCCCATGTGGCGGAACCCGTTGCCCATGATGTACTCGGCGCCCTTGCGCTGGTCATGGGGCAGGGCCAGGGCGTGCCCGAGTTCGTGGGCGACCGCCCCGAATCCATCCTCGATGAATTCGAAGCGCGGGGAGTTGACCTTGGGGCACCCGACGGCCTTGCGGCCCTGGATGGGCGTCTTGTCGGCCAGCAGCTTGAGTTGGGCCTTCACCGTGGTCGCGCAGAACATGTCCTGGAGGATCCAGGCGGAGAACATGCCCGCGCCGCCGACCGTACCCATCCGCGCGCCCAGCGCGACCCCGCCGGGCCACTCGAACTTGTGGGGGCCCGGGTCGTAGGCCTCGGCGAAAATGACGTAGACGGTCTTCCGCGCCGGGCCGAACGCCTTCTCCACCTCGGGCAGGATCTGAGACCACTGGCTTTTGAAGGTGTAGTTGGGCTTGCCGTTGTACTCGGCCGCTGTCTTCGTGCCCCGCAGCAGGCGGACGTTGAGCTTGCCGTCGGCGGTGAACTCGAAGTCCGGGCCCGTCGTCGTGTAGCCCGCCCCGGTCAGGCTCGTGCGGAACAGGTCGGCGACGAACGTCATCAGCACTTCGATCTTCTCGGCGTAGTGGGCCGTCGGCTTGCGGTCGGCGGGGACGAAGTAGACCAGGCGGATCTTCTGCTTCTTGCCCAGGTCCCGCAGCGGAGGGGGAACGCGGACGGGGGCGGCGGGCGTGCCAGCCGCGGCGGCAGGCAGGGCAACACACGCCAGCAGGAGCAGGGCGATCCATCGATGCACGATCTACGCGACCTCCACAATCATGTCCAGTTCGACGGCGGCGTCGAGAGGCAGTTCCGCCGCCCCGATCGCACACCGCGTGTGGCGGCCGGGCTCGCCGAAAACCTCCGCGAGCATCTCGCTGGCGCCGTTGGCGACGGCGGCCTGGTCCGTGAAGCCCGGCGACGAGTTGACGAACACGTTCACACGCACGATGCGCGTGATGGCGTCGATCGAGCCGACCAGCCCCGCGACGGCGGCCAGGGCGTTCAGCGCCGCCTGACGAGCGGCCGCCTGGGCGTCTTCGATCGCCACGTCGCCGGGGACTTTCCCGGCGGCGATCAGCTCGCCTGCGACCATCGGCAGTTGCCCGGCCGGGAACCTGGTGTTCACGGCCGGGAGGTACGCCCCGACCGGCGCCGCGGCAGGCGGCAGCTCAAGCCCAAGTTCCGTGAGTTTCTTCTCCGGGTTCATCTTCCTGCTCCGGGGGGGAGGGTTGTTCCGGCACGTACGTCCCCGTTCCGACGACGGGGGGCTTGTCTTCCACAGGCTCCGCTTCCGGTTCGTCCCGCGTCTCCTCGACGGTGGGTTCCACTTCCGCGGGCGCCGTCTCCGGTTCGCTCGGCGTTTCCTCGGCGTCGGCTTCCACTTCCGCAAGCGCCGGCGGGGCGTCCGCTTGCGTCTCGGCGTCGTCCTGCTCGTTGGCGTCCTGTTCCGCGGAGCCCCGATACTCGACGTCCCGCTGCTTCGGCGGATTCGGATTCAGGTGGATGCGGATCTCTCCGAAGTTCTTCCCCTGTTTCGCGAAGACCCTCTCCTGCCGCACGAGGTCCAGCATGGCCAGGAACAGCCCGACGATCTCGCTGCGAACGGTGCGCCCTTCGAAGATCTGGCGGAAGGTCATCGAGCCCTCGCGGCCGAGGCGGTCGAGGATGTCCGTCGCGTGCAGTTCGACGGGCGTGTCGTCGTAGATGACCTCGTGCTGCTTGAGGCTCTGCCCGATGGCCTCC
>CAZEJA010000282.1:0-1298 GCA_964512215.1 uncultured Planctomycetaceae bacterium | reverse complement strand
TGCTGAAGGCGTCCAGCAGGTCCCAGACCTGGATGTCCTCGAGGTCGATCTCGGGCTCGTCGTCGCCCTCGATCTTCGCCGGGCGGCGGGGATGTCGCAGCGACTGCTCGTCGGCGGACTCGCGCAGGTCGACGGCCGCGTCCTTGAACGCCTTGTATTCCAGCAGTTGACGCACCAGTTCCGCCCGGGGGTCGATCGTCAGGTCGTCGGCCTCGCCTTCCTCCTGCGGCGCCGAAGGCAGGAGCATGCGCGTCTTGACCTCCATGAGCGTCGCGGCCATCACCATGAACTCGCCCGCAATGTTCGGGTCGAGCTTGCGGAACATCTCGACGTACGCGATGTACTGCTCGGTGATCCGGGCGATGGGGATATCGTAGATGTCCACCTCGTCCCGCCGGATCAGGTACAGCAGCAGGTCCAGCGGCCCGTTGTAGACGTCCAGATTGACGCGATAGTCGGCGGTCATGTCATGCAGAGCGTAGCAGGGAGGCGGGGCGATTACAATCGCATGCGGGCGTCGTTACGGCTGGCGGAACGCGTCGGCGGGGCCCCAGGGGGCGAGGGCGACGGTGATGTAGCCGTTGATCATGGTGTCCAACTCGCGGTGGGCGAAGCGCCACATGCGACGGCACATATCGCGCTTGACCTCTTCCTGGGCGGGGTCGTCAGCGAGGTTGGTCATCTCGTGCGGGTCGTTCCGCAGGTCGTATAACTCGTCGAAGTCGAAGCCGTTGAAGACGTACTTCCAGTCCTTCGTCAGGACCGTCCGCTGCGTGTAGTACAACTCCACGCCGTTGCACTGGTAGTTCATGTCGTCCCGCCAGTCGGGCGGGGTCTCGCCGCGGAGCAACGGCAGCAGGCTGCGTCCGGAAAGGGCCGTGTCGGGCGCCTTGCCCGCCAGTTCCGTGAACGTCGGCGCGAAGTCTGCCAGCGACACGAACTCATCCACGCGCCGCCCCGGCTGGATGTTTCCCGCCGGCCAGCGGACGACGGCGGGCACGTGATACGCCCCGCGGAAGGCGGGGATGCCCTTGCAGAACAGCCCGTGATCGCCGCAGTAGTCGCCGTGATCGCTGCAGTACAGCACGAGCGTGTCGTCGGCCTGTCCCGTCGCGTCCAGAGCGGCCAGCACCTGCCCGAACAGGTCGTCGAGGTACGTGCAGTACGCCCAGAAGTGGCGGACGGCCTCGCGGACCTCGCGCTCGGTAAGCTGTCCCCACCGCATGTTCCGCATCCGCTGGTACAGGCGCGGCTTGTCGGCCAGCGTGTCGGCGTAGCTGGGGGGAAGAGGGATGCCA
>CAZEJA010000281.1:0-4824 GCA_964512215.1 uncultured Planctomycetaceae bacterium | reverse complement strand
TGTGACGGACGTGTTCGTTCTCGAAGCGCAGCTCGTTGTCGATCGGGCCGTCGTCACCCATGACGACGATGTCCCGTGCCGTCAGATGCGCGCCCATCCCGCGGGCCTGGAACTCGCGGGCCTCGGCCTCCATCAGGAACGTGCGGGCGGGGGCGATTTCGGTGACGAAGTCATCCACGCCCAGCCGGAAGCTGAACACCTGCCTGCCGACGCTGGGGACCTCGCTGTAGTCCAGGTCGTAGAGGATGTCGAGGCAGTCGGTGGGGCCCGGCAGGGCGGTCAGCGTGGCGCTGCCGTCGGAGACGGTGACCGGTTCCGAGATGATGTAGGGCTTCGTCTCGGCGTCCTGCTCCTCGGCGCCCGCCTCGGCGAGCGCTTCGACGAACGATTGACTGGACCCGTCGGTCGAGGGCGTTTCATCCTCGGAGACTTCGACGAGCACGTTGTCGATCCGCATTCCCGACACGGCGGCCAGCACGTGCTCGACCGTCTCGACGGTGGCCGAGCCGTTGACCAGCGAGGTGCGCCGCGTGCGTTTGGAGACCTTGTCGATTCGGCAGGGGATGTGGACCGGTTCGGCGCCCTCGACGGTGCGGACGAAGACCACGCCCGTGTCGACGGGGGCGGGGGCGAACCGCAGACTGCTGGGCTCGCCGCTGAACAGCCCCAGACCCTCAACGGTCACGGCGCGCCGAATTGTCCTCTGACGGCTCATCCTGCTCCAGGGCGGCTTCGAGTTTCTTGACCCGTTTGATCAGATCGGGCAGTTGCATGCGGGCCTTCAGTACGCGAAGCATCTGACGGGCGTTCTCCGCCGGCGTGCCCGCGACGATCTCGCCGGGGTCCACGTCGCCCGCGATGGCGGAATGGGCGGCGCACTGCGCGCCGTCGCCGACCGTCACCCCGTCGCGGACGCCCGCGCCGCCGCCGAGCACGACGTAGTCGCCCAGCGTGGCGCTGCCCGCGACGCCGACCTGCCCGGCGAAGATGCACCCGCGCCCGACCTGGACGTTGTGGGCGATCTGCGACAGGTTGTCGATCTTCGCCCCCGCGCCGATTCGCGTGGCGCCGAACTTGCCCCGATCGACGCAGCAGCACGCGCCGAGGTCCACGTCGTCCTCGATCACGACGTTGCCCGCGTGGGGAATCAGGTGATGCTTGCCGTCGACCGTGTAGTACCCGAAGCCCTCGAAGCCGATCACGCTGTTCGGCCCGATCCGCACGCGTCGGCCGATCTCACAACGGAGCTTGACGACCACGCCCTCGTACAGAACGCTGCCATCGCCGACGCGGACGTCCTCGCCGATCACGACGTTCGCACAGAGCACCGCGCCGCTTCCGATCTCGCTGCGGGCGCCGATGACCACGCCGGGGCCCACGGCTGCATCCGCGGCAACGCTGGCGTCGCCCGACACCACGGCCGTCGCGTCCACGCCGGGCGGGGGGAATGTCTCGGACGGGCCGAGCTGCGTCAGGATTGCCGCCAGGGCTGCCTGCACGTTGTCCACGCGGATCAGGGACAGGCCCGTAACGTCCGCGGAGCGGGTCACGATGGCCGCCGCCGCGCCGGTCTCGGCGAGCTTGCCCGCCCACCGGTCGTCGACCGCAAAGGTCAACTGCCCGGCGCCCGCCTGATCCAGCGGGACCAGGGACGCGACCTGGACGGACTCATCCCCCTCGACGTCGCCGCCGACGAGGTCCGCCACGGCCCGGATTGTCATGGTCTCGAACTTCATGTCTCACCGCGCCACCATGGTAACGATTCCGGGCCGGAAACGCTATCGCTGCGAGGCCCGGTAGGCCTCGTTGAGCCTCCGCAGCGTGTCCTCGGTCATGTCCACGCTGCCGTCGCTGTAAAGGACCTTCCGCATGCCGATCTGGCGGAGCAGCTCGGCGGTGTTCTGGCTGGTGATGTTCTCGGGGTCGCGGAACAGCACGATCTGCACGCCCCGCTCCTTGGCCAGCGCACCGATCATCTTCTGAATCTCCTCGTACATCTCGACGGTCAGGCGATGATGCTCGCGGACGGCGAGCGTCTCCTGGAACTTCAGCCACGCCTCGCGCTCGAGGACCATGCGCTGCAGCTCGTTGAAGCGGGCCTCGTACTCCTTGCTGCCTTTCTTGAGGGCCTTCATCTCTTCCTGCTTGTCGTCGATCTTCTTGCCGCGGTCGTCGTTCTCGGCCTGGATGGCCTTGCGGCGCTCGTTGAGCTTGGCCGTCAGGTCCTTGGCCCGCTGGTAGTTGTTGAAGATCTCGACGACGTCACAGACCGCCACCCGCGTGGGCGCCGCGGGAGCGGCCGCGGGCTGGGCGAGCGAGTGGCTGAGCACGACGGCCGACAACGCCACGCCGACGAGAATCAGAACGGACACTTTGGAGAATCTCATGGATCACCTCTCGGTTATGGCTTCTTCGCGAAGCCGGTTGGATGCGGCCTTAGAGCCGACTTAGAAGGTAAAGCCCATGGTGAAGCTGAACACCTGCTCGTCGTCGCTGCTGTCCTTGCTGATGGGGACGGCGAAGTCGAAGCTCATCGGGACGGGCCCGAACAGCGGAATGATCCAGCGGAACCCCACGCCGACCGACGCGCGATAGGTCGAGACGGTGAAGCTGTCCTCCACCGTGCCCGTATCGAGGAACACCACGCCGCGGAGCTGGTCGGTGATCAGCGGGAAGGAATACTCCAGCCCCGCCAGCAGGATGAAATCGCCGCCGATCGGATCGGTGCTGCCCGTTCCCCGCGGGCTGACGCCCCGATATTCGAAGCCGCGGATCGATCCGATGCCGCCGCCGTAGTAGGTCTCGAAGACCGGCGCATCCCCGAAGATGTGCCCGCCGGCGACACGGGCGGCGAGGATGTGCTTGCGGTCCAGCGCGTCGACGTACATCGTGCGGTAGGCGCGGTAGTCCACGTCGGCTCGTCCGAAGACGTGATCGCCCCCGACCTGCTCGTAGCTGAGGCGCAACCGGTCGCCGCGGGACGGCATCCAGCGGCTGTCGGTGCGGTCGCGGACGGCCGTCGCCTTCAGGCCCACCAGCAGGTGGCTGCCCTTGTCGGCGAAGATCTCCGGCGCGACGGGCATGTCCAGATCGTTCAGGCGGACGCCCTCGAGGCGCATGGCGACCTCGCCGTACCAGCGGTTCGGGAAGCGATGCCCGACGCTGACGACCGTGCCGTAGCGCGTCTCGTCGTACTCGTCCCGCTGGCGCGTCCACAGGAACAGCTTGGTGCCCAGCGAGTAGCGCTTGTCGAACAGGCGGGGCTCGAACCACTCGATGCGGAACCGCATCAGGTCGAGGCCCGGTTCGGCGACCATCCGGAACGTCTGCCCGGCGCCCTTGAAGCCCTGCAGTCTGATGAACTGCCGGAACGAGTCCGGCCAGTTTAGCAGGTTGAAGTTCCGCTGTGTCAGGGAGATGTTGCCCAGCACGCCGCTGTTGGTGCTCACGCCGACGCCGACGAGGAACTCGCCCGTGTTGCCCTCCTGGACGGTGACCAGTGCGTTGCGGACCTTCGGGTCCCGCCCGACCGGATCGATGCTGACCTCGCTGAACAGGCGCGACTCCTGCAGGCGCCGCTGCGACTCCTCGACCGCGACGGTGTTGTAGAGCTGCTCGGGGAAGAACGACAACTCGCGCCGGATGACACGCTCCTGCGTCACATCGTTGCCGCGGATGTCGATCCGCCCGATCGTGAACTGGTCGGCCTCGACGATCTCGAAGACGAGGTTCACCAGGCCGACCGGTCCGTCCTCGATCTGGCGGGCCCATTCGGGCAGTTCGGCGTCGGGGGCGAGGTAGCGCTTCCGCGCCTGCACGTCGGCCTCGATGTATCCCACCTCGCCGTAGGTGTCCTGCACGCGCTTGATGTCCCGTCGCAGCGTCAGGGCCTTGAAGAACTCGCCCTGGCGCAGTCGCAGCCGCCCGGCCAACTCGTCGCCGCTGAAGATCGTGTTGCCCTTGAACGTCACCGTGTTGACGCGGTACCGCGGGCCCTCGTTGATCGTGAATGTCAGCGTCGCCTTGCGCTTGTCGTCGGAGAACTCCAGCGTGCGCCCGACCTCGGCGTCCAGAAACCCCTCGCCGACGTACATGTTCCGCAGCGTGTTGATGTCGTCGGCGATCTGCTCGACGTCCAGATTGCCGGACAGCAGCGGCCAGAATCGCGCCGCGGTCTTCGTTCGCAGGCGAAGCTGCAGCCTGCGGAAGTGCGAGTTGCCCTGGTAGCGGACCCGGCGGATGTAGACCCGCGGGCCTTCGACGATGATGCGGTAGACGGCTTGCTGCTGCTTGGCCAGCGCCTCGGCGTCGACGGTGACCTCCGCAAACGGGTATCCGCTGGAGCGGTATTTCGTCAGCAGGGCCTGCTTGCCCGCCTGGACGTTGAACTGGTTCAGCGGGTCCGAGACGCCAAAGGGCAGTTCCTCGAGCAGGTCTTCGGTCTTGATCGCCTGATTGTCCGCGATGACGACCTTGGCGACGACGGGGCGCTCCCGGACCACGAACGTGACGATGATCCCCTTGTCCGTCTTCGTCTGCGTGGTGACCACGCTCTCAAACCGCCCCGTGCGAAGCAGCGCCTGCTCGTCGGCCTTGGCGACGTTCTCGTCGAAGTCGTTCCCCACGCGCGTACGGACGTTCACCAGCACAGCGTCGGCGGAGAGGGTCTCGTTGCCCTGAACGCGGATTTCGATCACGGTATTCGGCGCTTCTGCCCCGACGACGCTGCAGAAAGCCATCGCCAGCACCCCGCTTACCACTGCCAACACGCATCGCTTTCTGCAGCGTCGTCGGGGCAGAAGCGCCGAATACCGTGATCGAAAT
>CAZEJA010000280.1:280-4849 GCA_964512215.1 uncultured Planctomycetaceae bacterium | reverse complement strand
GCCGCCCCGGCCATCGTCAACGCCCGCCTCTACCAGGAAGCGGTCAGCCTGGCCAACACGAAGCGGCAACTGCGCCTGGCGTCCGTGGTGCAGCGGCGGATGATCCCCGCCCAGCCACCGAGCCTGCCCGGTCTGGACATCGCAGCCGAGTACGTCCCGTGCTTCGAGCTGGGCGGCGACTTCTACGACTTCCTGCCCCTGCCGAACGACAACCTCGGGCTCGGCGTGTGCGACGTCGTCGGCAAGGGCGTCCGCGCATCGCTGCTGATGGCCTCCATCCGGGCGTCCCTGCGGGCCCACGCGGACAACGTCTACGCGATGCCCGAGGTGATGGCCAAGGTCAACCGCGACCTGTGCGCCGACTCGCTGTCCAGCGACTTCGCGACGCTGTTCTACGCGGTCATCGACGCACGCACGCGACGAATGACCTACGCCAACGCCGGACACGTCCACCCCCTGCTCATCCGCGACGGGCAGGTCTGCCACCTCGACACCGGAGGCGGCGTGCTCGGCATCGACGCGTCGGCCGCCTGGGAACACGACTCGTTCGCCCTCAAGGCCGGCGACGTCATCCTCGCCTGCTCCGACGGGCTCACCGAGGCGATGGACTTCCACGATGAGCAGTTCGGCACGAAGCGGTTCGAGCAGGCGTCCCTCCGTGCCGTCGCCGAGCAGGACACCGCCGACGCCATCATCAAGCACGTCCTCTGGGAAATGCACCGGTTCTCCGGGCTGCAGGAATCCTGCGACGACCTCACACTCGTCGCCATCAAAGTCCTGTAGACGGAAAATGGGGACTGTCCCGCTGTGGGGGACTGTCCCCATTTTCCGTGGCGTCCACTGCGCAGAAAATAGGGACAGTTGTTCATGGGCCTTCGGCGCACCCACAGAGCATGAACACACCGCGCCGCGGACCCTTCCCGAGGCGGGGCGCCGGGAAATGTCGAATGTCGAATGCTGAATGTCAAATGACACGCCGTTTCCCGAGACCGGGCGACCCATTCGACATTCCCGCATTCGTCATTCCAAAGCTGTTCACGAGGCAGTCCCCCACAGCGGGACCGTCCCTATTTTCTGAATCCGAACACGTCGACCACGCATTCCACCAGCGGCGCCTTGATCTCCGCGACCTCCACGTCGCGGCCCAGCACGGCGGCCATGGACGTCACACCTTTGTCGGTGATCCCGCAGGGAACGATCAGCCCGAAGTGCGACAGGTCGGGCGCCACGTTCAGGGCGAACCCGTGGTACGACACCCATCGGCTGAACGCCACGCCGATGGCGGCGATCTTCTCGTCGCCCACCCAGATGCCCGTCAGCCCCTCGCGCCGCCCGCCGTCAATGCCGAACCGCCCGAGCAGGCGGATGAGCGCCTCTTCGAGATCGCGCAGGTACTTGTGCACGTCACGCCCGTGCAGGTCGACGCGGACGATCTGATACCCCACGAGCTGCCCGGGACCGTGGTACGTCACGTCGCCGCCCCGCGAGGTCTGGTGAATCTCAACTCCCGCCCCTGTAAGCTGTTGCGGCGTGGCGACGATGTTCTCCTGCCCCCGCGCCCGCCCCATCGTGATCACCGGCGGGTCGTGCTCCACGAGGATCAGCCGCGCCAACTCCGCCTCGCTGCCCTGCACCTCAGCCAGCACCTCGTGCTGCAGCGCCAGCGTCTCGGCGTACGCCTGCCGCCCCACGTCGATGGTAGTCAGTTCCGCCATCGGTCCACGTCGCCCGGCCGCTACGTCGCGACCCGCAGCAGCTCCTCCTCGGCGGCCTTGCACCAGCCGCCGTTATCCAGTTTCTCCGCCACGGTCGGATACAGCTCGCCCAGCTCCGACAGCGGCGTCAACCCAAGCTCGTGCAGTTCCGGGTACACGATGATCTTGCCCGCCAACGTCCGCTCCTCGACCGCGCGGATGCCGTCCACCGCGCCGGCCATCCCCGTCACCGCGTCCACCGAGCAGTCCGGGTCGAGTCGACCGGAGGTGACCTTCTCCAGGACGATCTCCATGTCCCGGACCACCGACCCGCTCGTGCCGAACATGTAGCACTTCCGCTCGATGTACGCGTCCAGGTCGATCTCGTGCTTCGTCGGCGCGGGGATGCCCGCGAAGACATTGACGATCGTCCCGTCGACCGCGTCGCGAATCGCCGCCGCCAGCAGCGGCGCGACGGGCACCATCAGCGCCACGTACGTGAACGTCTCGTCCACGGGCTCGACCTGCGGATTCGCGAAACGCAGCGGAACGCCGCTGGCCTCCGCGAGCGGGGCCGTCTTCGACCGCAGCGACTCGATCCGCTCGTCGTCCAGATCGGTCGCCACCACCGACACGCCCGGGACACCGGACGTCAGGCAGCGGATCACGTGCATCTGCCCCATCGGCCCGGCCGCTCCGATCACGACGATGCGATCGTTCGGGCGAAGCTCGCCCGTCGCGGGGATGTGCTTGTACGCCTCCGACGCGTCGGTTGACGTCGTGCCCGTCCAGCGGGTCAGCCCGTAGTGCACGCGCCCGACGCTGATGCAGGCGTCCTCGCCGATCTTCGCGCCGCCCGTGATGATGTTGATCAGCCCGCCCGGGGCGAGCTTGTCGTTGAGCACTTCGATGGTCGCCTTCGTCGAACCGAAGTAGACGATGTCGTCGAAGCTCTCCTCCGCAAGCGCGCCTGCGTCGGCGACTTTCTCCACGTCAACGCCAAGTCCTTTCAGGGAAGCCAGTTGCGATTCATCGACACCTGCGGCCGTGACCGAGGCGGGCGCCCCGTCGGGCGAGAAGCTCTCGACCAGTCCCGCGATCTCCCGCCTCGCGTCGGCAGCGACCAGCAATCTTCCGCCGGCCAGGATTGTTCGGCGCTCCTCGTTGACGTACGAGTCCTCGACGCACGCCCACGGTTCGACCAGCCCGACCGCCGACGCGCCCAGATCCTCACTGACCGGCAGCAGGAAGCGATGCCCCGTGATCGGATCGATGATGACCCGCTCGTCCATCAGGACGTACTCCTGCAGGGCGCCCTCGAAGTTATATCCGAACGACGCGTTCGAACCCGTCGTCTTCAGCGTGCGGTAGTCCGTCTCGACCAGGCATCGCTCGCCGACCGTGTGGTGCTTCGTCTGGTCCCCGACCGCGACGATCCGGCAGACCGCCTCGTGGCCGGGCACGGTGGGCTCCTCATCCGGAACGTAGCTCGGAATCTCCGCCAGCACCTCCGGCGCCATCCCCTCCAGCACGCTGCCCTTCCGCGCGTGCTTCGAGAACTGCTTGAGGAGCTTCAGGTCGGAAAAGCACAGGCCCACCGCCTCAATCCGCACCAGCACCTGTGTCGGTCCGACGGGCGGGACGGGCTTGGCGGTGTTCAGCCGCAGCTCGCTGGGGCCGACCAACTGCACCGCGTGCTGCGTGGCGGGAATGCTCTCGGGGGTATCGCTCATCACGTCGTTCCTTCCTCGTCGGTGCGGCTACTTCAGCATGACCTGCCCGCCGGTGACGGGAAGGGCCTGACCGGTTTCGTACTGTTGGTCCATCAGGTAGTAGACAGCCTTCATGACGTCGGCCGTCTCGCAGCCGCGCCCCATGGGAACCTTCGCCTCATACGCACGGCGGACCTCCTCGATCGTCTTCGCACCAGGTACCTTCTCCGTGCGGAGGTACTGGTAGAACAGCCCCGTCTGGGGGTCCGACCAGAGCGGCCCGTCGAAGAAGTTGCCCGGACAGATCGAGTTGACCTTCACGCCGTCTTCGACCAGCTCCAGCGCGAACGACTGCGTCAGCCCGATGCCGCCGAACTTGCTTCCCGCGTAGGCGAAGTTGCGGGTCGACCCGACCAGCCCGCTCTTCGAGTTGATCTGGATGATGTCGCTGCGGTACGTCGGACGGGCCTGGTGCTGGACGGCCAGGATCGGCGCCGCCTTCTGAACGCACAGGAAGTAGCCCTTGTAGTTCACCGACGTCGTGAAATCGAAGTCCTTTTCCGACTGAGACTTAACGCTCTCGGCCCGCAGCACGCCGGCGTTCGAGACGAGCAGGTCCAGCCCGCCCCATCTCCGAATGACCGCGTCGAACATCGTCGCCACGCTCTCGCCGTCGGTGACGTTCACCGCCAGGCCGATCGCCCGGCCCGCGCCGTGCTTCTCGCAGATCGCAGCCGCCTGCTCGATCGCGCCGGTCTCGTTGATGTCCGTCAGCGCCACGTGCGCGCCCTCGGCTGCGAGGTCCCGGGCGATCTCCAGCCCGAAGCCCTGCGCCCCGCCGGTGACAACCGCCACCTTCCCCGCCGCTCGCCCTTCCGCATCCGTCGCGTCTTCCACGTGGAATGTCCCCACGCCCTCGACCGCAACGGCCGACGCGTCGCCGATCTCCCGCAGCGCATCGACGATCTGCTTGGCGTCCGCCGGAGCAGTGAACATCGTCGCCCCTTCAGCCGCCGCTTCGTCGAAGCGCACGAGCTTCAGCACGTCCCGGTGGTAGGCCAGGCAGACGTCCTGGAGCGACTGGTGACGATGGGCGATCCCCTTGGGACGGCCCGTCGACCCGGACGAGCACACCCAGAACGCCTCGGCATCGTCGGCCAAGG
>CAZEJA010000280.1:0-270 GCA_964512215.1 uncultured Planctomycetaceae bacterium | reverse complement strand
TCGTCGCCCCTTCAGCCGCCGCTTCGTCGAAGCGCACGAGCTTCAGCACGTCCCCATCCGCCGCGAGAGCCCGCAAGGCCGGCGCGACGGTGTTAATCAGTTCGCGTGTGTCCATCGTCTCACGCTCCCGCCTGTCTCAGGCGTTGCTTTCGTAGTACCGCTGGATGACGGCCGCCCCGAGCTTCGCGAACGCCCCGATGCGTGCCTCGGCCGTCTCGTAGGCGGCGTTCGGCTCGCCCGCGGCGTCCACGAACCCGCACTCGTCGTGCA
>CAZEJA010000279.1:0-4854 GCA_964512215.1 uncultured Planctomycetaceae bacterium | reverse complement strand
TTGGGGATTCGCCATGACCGCTGAATGCCCGGGTTGGCGCTGCGGGAGGCCTTGACGGCCGGGTAGATCGTCGAGACCAGCACGGTGCCCATCACGATGAGGATGGTGACGATGGCGTTGGTGGAGCTGTAGTTCATCGCGGGCACCGACACGATGCCGTAGCTGGCGAGAATGCCCAGCCCGCGCGCGACGGCCTGCCCGAGCAGGTACCCGCCCATGCCGCCGATGACGGCGTACATCGCCGCCTCGGCGAAGAAGAGGCTGGACACGTGCGGCGGGGCGAGCCCGAGTGAACTGAAGGTGTAGATTTCCCGCTCGCGGTCGCTGACGCTGCCGAGCATGGTCGCGAAGACAATCAGCCCGCCCAGGATGACGGGGATCAGCAGATCGCGCCACCCGCTGGCCTTGGTGAGCGAGGTGAAGATCAGGCGGTAGACGCCGCCGCGATTCCCCAGGTACGTCGGGAATTCGGTGATCGACGCGACGCGTTCGGCGATGTCCTCGATCTTCTCGGGGTCGGTCGGGTAGATGCTGATGGCGCGGATGCGCCCGCGGAGCGCCCGCGCGACGTCGGCCGAGATGACCACGACGCGGTCCACGCCGTAGTAAACGAACTGGGCGCTCTCGATGTCGGGCGTCTCGCTGAGCGACTCGGTCGCCTGCTGCTGCGTGAAGGTCTCCGCCGACCCGCCCCCGGACGCCTGGTAGTCGACGGGCAGCAGCTTCGAGCCCTCGAGCATCGTGTGCGAGTCCAACTGCTCCCGCATCCGTCCGGCGAACGTGAACGCCCTGCCCTGGAAGATGACCTTCGCGGTTCCGGCGTCCTCGGGGCGGATGCCCAGTTCCTTGCAGACGGCGCCCGTCAGGAAGATGCCGTCCTTCTCGAGCAGATCGATCCGCGCCTCGGGGGCGAACAGCGCCCGCAGGTCCGGCTGGATCTCCACGTCGCGCCGGTCGAGCCCGATGGCCGACGTCAGCGGGGCCGCCTTCCGCGCCTCGCCGTCGGTGACGAGCACCTCGACGCTCAAGCTCTGCTTGACCGCGTAGTCGGCGTCCTGGGCCGTCGGAGACACCCAGTAGCGGGGCACGACCCGGGCCTCGTCGGACAGGTGCCCCCGCAGCGTCTCGTAGATGCCGTCGCCGATCGGGCTCCAGAGCTGGTGGCGGACCAGCACGCGCGGGGGCAGGCCGCTGAGCGGGCCCTCGTAGGTCCGCCTGGCGCCCCAGGAGCTGCCGAACGACGCGAACGTGAGAATCGTGAACGTCAGCAGGACCACGGTCGCGGCCGTCAGGAACGTCCGCAGCGGGCGCCGCCGCATGGTGGAAATGCCCATCATGACGGCCGCCATCATCGTGCTGAGGCGCGACACGTCGGTGGCGTGCACCGTCGACGAGAGCCCCTGCATCTTGTGAATCTCCGTCTGCAGCTTGCGCATCATGATGAAGATGACGAGGCTGGACAGCAGGATGATCGCGAAGGCCAGGAAGATGATGACGGGCGTCGCCGCGATGCGGAATGCGGGGTTGACCAGGAACAGCAGGGCGAAGGTGATCAGGAAGAAGACGATGAACCACCCGATCTGCCGGTAGATGTGGGGCGTGCCGATGACGAGGCGTTCGATGGCGTAGGCGAACGGCATAGCCAGCAGCAGGAGGAGCACGACGGCGGTGACCAGGTCGTTCATGACGCCCACGAGCGGGCTGTAGGCGCGGCGGGCGTAGGCGCCGGCGGCTTCGAGGTCGCCGTAGTACTTGTCGGTGGTCGCGGGCGCGTCGCCGCCCGGCGCGGCGGCCAGCGCGTCTTCGGCCATGTCCTTGGCCTGCGCGTTGAGCAGCTCCAGCGACTCCTGGTTGATGCGGTTCTTGCGGAGCAGATCCAGGCGGTACTGGTTGAGCGTCCGCAGATCGTGGGCGGTCGTCCGTGAGGGAATCGGATGGTCGAACTCGTCGTCCAGCGTGATGCCCGTTCCCCGGTAGCCGTCCTCCGTGTTGTCGTTGTCCAAGACGACCAGCCCGACCGGGTTGAACAGCTTCATCCCCCTCGCGTCGTAGGGGGCGAAGAGCGTCAGGATGTTCCCGCTCTCGCACAGCAGGTGCCTGTGGTCCCGCATGCGGGACGTCGACAGGGCCCGCATCGCGATGGTGCGCCGCACGCCGCGCTCGAAGCCGTACCCGACGATCGTCTTGCCCCGGACGCGGGCGAGAGTGACGGCCGCCTTCTTGACGTCGCCGGCGCGGAGGGTCTTGGTGTCGGTGACGGCCGAGATGATCCCGCGGCGCTGCGCGCTGCCGCTTGCGTCGGCCGACGGTCGGTCGAACGTCGCGGCGAACAGCGCCCCGTTGAGGTAGTGCTGGTAATGGTGCGGGGGCACTTCGAAAATGCCGTTCGTGTCGGTCATGAACCGCATCGGATACACGAAACCGGGCGGAATCTTGTTCGACGCGTGCCCGCCCCACCGCCAGTTCGGGACCATCGCGACGACCGCGCCGCGAACCGGGTGCGGGCGCATCGCGCTGCCCGCCCCCACGCGCCGCACGGCCGGGCCGCTGCTCTTGATGCCCGCCCACTTCGCGTCGCCGAAGCTCGCGTCCGGGCGGATCGGCAGGGCCAGGCTCATCCCGCTGTCGTCCGCGATGCCCTTGAGCATCGGGATCACCTGGCGCACCTGCGTCATCATCACGGGCAGGTCCAGCGCCTCGCGCGTATCGGCGGGCTGCCCCTGGCGGGGCTGGTGGTCCAGCACCGTCATCACCGACAGGTTGAACTTCGCGAACAGCCTCGCGACACTGCCGCTGTCGGTGAACAGCCCCGGCGCGAACATGCGGGAATCGTACGTCTGCGACATGCCCCGAGACTCGAAGTCCGCCGCGCCGCGGCGCGCGGGGCTGGCGGACACCACGCCTCCGACCGCCCGCTCCAACGCCAGACGGTTCAGCCGCACCACCTGCTCCGGCCAGAGCGATTCGCGCAGCGCGTCACCCTCCGCACCGGCCTGACCGAGGCGAGCGAGAATCGCCCGGTCCTCCGGAGAGAGTTCCCCGCCGCCAAAGTCGCCTGTCTGGAAGAAGTCCGCCCTGTTCAGCGACGCGTTGACGGACCGAAGAATGTCCTGCCTCTCGCTGTCCGTCCGTTCGCGATCGGCCGCCTCTCGCACGAGCTTCCGCGTCGTGTCATCCATCCGGCGCCACACGCGCGCCGCCGCGCCGCTGTCGGCCGTCGCCAGGGCCGCACAGAAGCCCGCCCAGTCCCTCACGTGCTCCTTCCGCAGCAGCGATCCGTTCAGGGCGTCCCGAACCCGCAGAATCGTCTTGAACACGCCGGAGTAGTTCCCCGTCTTATCCTCCCACATCGGAACGCCGTCGTCCCCGTGGACGAACGTCCACCGTGTTCGGGCGTCGCCCAGGTTCATCCCCAGGTGCAGCACGATGGTGTTTCGCTTCTGCCCCAGCGCGTCGCGCAAGCGGACGGCCAACTCCGCTTCGTTGCGGAGCGACTCCACTTCGCGCAGGCGCCGCGTGAAGACCGCGCGGCTGTGCTCGATCAGTTCCGTGAATCGCGCGGGCGTGATGTGCTTGAGCATCTCCCGGCGGATCACGTTCAGTCGCAGGTGCCCGTCGCTTTCGTTCGCCTCGGCGACGTGCGTCTGGTAGACCTTGGTGAAGGCGGGCTTGTCTCGCGGATCCACGGCCGCCGCTTCCCGGGCGATCGTCTCCAGGACCTCATCGCCCCGAATGTCCCGCTCGACCATGCCCCGGAACAGGGCCGCGACCTTCTCCGGCTGCTCCGGGTCCACGTTCTCATGGATCACGCGCTGCAGCGAGTTCCAGGCGAGGTCCTCCACCTCCAGGCGCGCCCGCTCCCGGCGGAGTTCCGCCATCCGCGCGTCGATCTCCGGAACCGCGCGGTCCTGCTGTTCGGCGGACTTCCTGTTGCTCTCGAGGTCGCGCAGCTCCAGGCGAATCTCCCGCAGATCGTCCAGCACCTCGCTGCCGATGACCCGGGCCTCGGTCCGAACGCGAATCAGCACCGACTTGTGGTAACGCCTCACGTCTTCGCTGATGTCCGTCGCATCCCGCAGGTAGATGTCCTCCAGCCCGAGAATCGTCAGGGCCGTCTGGAGGTACTTCTTCTCCCTGTCGAGCATCCCCAGGCGGTCTTCCAGCGAGAGGTCGGCGAGCCTGCGGTTGCCCATGCGCCGGAACAGCCCGCCGTAGAACGCCCGCGCCCCCGCGTGGGCCTGCGACTGCCCGTCGAAGAAACACAGGACGATGTCGCGCTTCGGACGATGCGTGCGCAGCGATTGGGCGATCTGCAGCAGCCCCGCACAGTTGGCGGCCTCGCGGGCGCCGGGCGACAGCTCGGGAACTTCCGACAGGCTGTCCAGCGGGGCGGCCAGGATGATCGCCTCGGGAAGCTCTTTGGCGAAGATCGGGCTGGTCCCCCGCAGTACGGCGATGACGTTCCGCCCGCGGAGTTGCTCCCATTGGCAGGCGGCCAGGAGCTTCACGTGGCGCGGGCGCGTCTTCAGTTCGAGCTTCTGCGCGAGTTCGGCGGGCACGTAGAACCGCGGCAGGTTCGCGGGCACGTTCACGTGATGCCACGCGTTCCGCGCGGGCGCCTTCTGCCCGATGAACACGACCGCCCGCGCGCCGAAGGCGAACGCCTTCAGCCAGTTCCGCTCGCAGTCGAAGTCGAGCACGACGATCTTATCCTCGGCCGTCCGGCTGCCGTAGTCGGCCAGCTCGCCCCGCCCGACATACATCGTCTCCCCGGAAATGCCGTCCGCCGTCGTGACCGACGCGTGGAGGATGTTCGGGCGCATGCTGTAGAGGGGGTGGCTCTGCCCGTCGACG
>CAZEJA010000278.1:0-4873 GCA_964512215.1 uncultured Planctomycetaceae bacterium | reverse complement strand
GGCGGCGGGGGGGCGCGGGCCGGGCTCTATGCGACGCGGCGGGGGGATCACGAGGGCAAGCCCGACCGGCGGGTTCCCGCACGGGCGGGCGCCGGAGAGAAGGCGCCATCGACGCAGCCCACGTCACAGCCTGCGAGCCAACCAGCATCCCAGCCCGCATCCCAACCTGCATCGCGCCCCGCGACGACGAAGCCCTGGAAGCCGCCGGCCTTCACGGCCGAGCAGGCGCGGCGCGATCGTATGGTCGCACTGCTCCAGAGCTACTACCACGTGAAGGACGAGGCGATCCTGAAGGCCATGCGGACCGTTCCTCGCCATGAATTCGTCACCGACCGCTACCAGTCACAGGCCTACGCCGACACGCCGCTGCCGATCGGATACGGGCAGACGATCTCCCAGCCGTTCATCGTCGCCGAGATGACGCGGCAGCTGCAGCTCAAACCCACGTCGCGCGTGCTGGAGGTCGGCACGGGCTCCGGCTACCAGGCGGCCGTGCTGACGTACTTCACGCGGCACGTCTACAGCATCGAGATCATCCGGCAGCTCGCCGAGGCGAGCACGAAGCGCCTCCAGCGGCTGGGCTACGACGTGGTGCAGGTTCGCCACGCCGACGGCTATCACGGCTGGCCGGGCGCGAAGCCGTTCGACGCGATCATCGTCACGTGCGCCGCGGGGCAGATCCCCCCGCCGCTGCTCAAGCAGCTCGCCCCCGGCGGGCGGATGGTGATCCCCGTCGGCGGGCCCATGTCCGTCCAGTCGCTGATGCTCGTCGAGAAGCACAAGGACGGCACCCTGCGCAGCCGGACCCTGATGGCCGTGCGGTTCGTCCCGTTCGTGCGAGCCGATCGCCCGGAGAAGTGACTCCATGAGCCCCTGGCGGACGCGACTGGCGGTCGGGGGCATTTCGCTGGCCGTCATCGTGCTGGAACTCGCGCTGATGCGGGCGCTATCGCTGCGGTTCTGGCATCACTTCGCTCAGATGGTCATCGGCGTGGCGCTGCTGGGCTTCGGCGTGAGCGGGACGGCGTTGACGCTGCTGGGGCGGCGCGTGCGGGGGAATCCGGCGCGGTGGTTATGGGCGGCGGCGCTGGCGTTCGCCCTGAACGTCCCGGCGAGTCTCCGGGCCGCCCGGGCCGTGGAGTTGGACGTGCAGTTGCTGGCGTGGGACCTTGCCCTGCTCGGGCGCGTCGCCCTGCTGGAACTCATTCTGCTCGTGCCATTCCTGTTCGGTGCGACGGCGGTCGGAGCGGCGCTGATGGGCCGCCCCGAGCGGATCGGCGGGCACTACGCTGCCAGCCTGCTCGGCTCGGGGGCGGGAGCGGTGTTGGCGGTCGCGGCGATGCACTGGCTGAGCGTGGGGGCACTGCTGGTCGGCGTCTCGGTGCTCGGGCTGGCTGCGGCGGGCGCCGTGACGTCCTGGCGGAGGTGGCGGCCGGCAGTGACAACGGTGGTTGTCGCGGTCGCAACGGGCCTGCTGCTCTGGCGGTTCTACTACCGGCCCGACCTGTCACCCTATAAGATGCTGCCGCTGGTTCGTGCCATGCCCGGCAGCGATGCGATCCATCACGACGAGGGCCCGCTCGGGCACCTCGACGTCGTAGCCGGGCCGGCGATCCATCACGCGCCGGGACTGAGCCTGCACTACAGCGGCGACGTGCCGCCGCACGCGCTGCTGATTGTCGACGGCGACCAGACCAGTGCCGTCTACGACGCGCCCGACCGCGAGGACCAGGCGTTCCTGGACTTCACAACGGCTGCGGTCGCCTACGCGCTGCGCGAGCGACCGAGCGTGTGTATCGTCGGGGCCGGGGGCGGGGCGGACATCGCGCTGGCGACGTACCACCGGTCCCCGCGTGTCGTGGGGTTGGAGATGAACGCGCGTGTGATCGACGCGATGCGAGGCCCGCTCCGCGAACGGGGCGGGCGGATCTACGATGCGCCTGGCGTGGAAATAGTCGCCCGCGAGGCCCGGGGCTACTTGATTGCGGGCGACGAGCGCTTCGACGTGATCCAACTCCCGGCGATTGAAGCGTTCGGGGCTTCCGGGGCGGGGCTGTACGCCACGCAGGAGTCATACCTGCTGACGGTCGAGTCGTTCGCGGCCATGTTGGACCGCCTGACCGAGGGGGGCCTGCTGTGCGTCACGCGATGGGCGCGAACGCCGCCGCGCGACGCCCTGCGTATTCTGGACACCGCGGCCGAAGCCCTGCGCCGCCGCGGGACCGACCCGGCTGCGCACCTCGCGATGATCCGAAGCTGGGCGACGGCGACCACTGTCGTCTCTCTGCGTCCACTGACGGACGCTGACACGGGTGCGATTCGCACGTTCTGCCGCGAGCGGTCCTTCGACCTGTGCTTCCTGCCGGGGGTGACGGAGAAGGAGGCCAACCGGTTCCACATCCTCGACCGCCCGTACTTCTTCGAAGGTGCGGTCGCCCTGCTCAGCCCGCAGCGTCGCGAGTACCTGGATGCGTACCTCTACGACGTCGCCGCAACGACCGACGACAAGCCCTACTTCTTCCACTTCCTCCGCTGGCGGTCATGGAAGGCCCTGCAACAGCAGCTCGGCCGACGGAGTCGAGCGTTCCTTGAACTCGGCTTCCTCATGCTCCTGGGGGCGTTGGTTCAGGCGGCCGTGCTGGCGGCCATACTGGTTCTCCTGCCGCTTGCACCCCGGGCAGGCGGGCTGCGGCGGACGGGCGGCAAGGCCCCCGCTGTGGGCTACTTCCTCCTGCTCGGGGCGGGGTTCATGCTGTTGGAGATGGGCTTCCTGCAGAAGCTCATCCTGTACCTGGCACATCCGATCTACTCAGCCGCTACGGCAATCGCGGCCTTCCTCGTCTTCGCGGGGCTGGGCAGCTACGTCTGCACGCGATGGCCAGGCGGGCTGCGGCGCGTCAACGTGCTGGCGGGTGTTGCGGTTGCGGTCCTCGCCGGCGTCTATGCATGGGGGCTCGACGGCTGGCTGGCGCGGACGCAGGCGTCCTCCCTGTCAGTTCGCTTCCTGCTCGCGGCGGTAACGATCGCTCCACTGGCCTTCGCGATGGGGCACATGTTCCCGCTCGGGCTGCGCCGTCTGGCCGGCCGGTCGCCGCAGCTCGTCCCCTGGGCGTGGGCCGTCAACGGATTTGCCTCGGTCGTCGCCACCCTCGCCGCCCCGGTGATCGCCATGCAGATCGGCTTCACCCTCCTGATCGTCGCCGCGATTGCGTCCTATGTCCTCGCAACGCTGCTCGCCGCGCGCCTCCCCGCCGGGGCGTAGGTCTACCGACGGCGCGGGGGCGGGCCCTTGGGGGCTTCGTCTTCGGTGAGGACGCCGTCCTTGTTGCGGTCGAAGCGGTTGAAGTGCGCGGCCGGACCGCGGAATTCCTGGCGTGTGACCCTGCCGTCGCCGTTGCGGTCTTCGCGGCGCATGAATGGATGGCCCTCGCCGTGCCCGCCGGGCCTGGGCGCGTGTGTCGTTGGCGCCTGCATCCGGGAAATCGACGTCGTCTTCTGCACGGCCGGGCCTTTCGCGCGGGCCGTCGCGCCGCCGCGCACGCAGCGGACGTGGTTGTCGATGCGAATCACGTCGCCCTGCGGTCCGCGGCCGCGGGGGAACTTCGACGCGTCGCCGACCTTCGGGTCGCTGCGCTGCGAGCCCGCACCGTGGACGTCCATCAGCGTGTACTTCCCGGTGCGGCGGTCCTGCATCCATCCCAGCGACCGCCCGAACGTCACGTAGGCGCCCGACGTATGCCCGGAGGCCCGGACGTGACTCGTGCTGGACCAGTACCAGGGCGCATCGGCCTTGCCGCCTTCGTTCCTGATGGCGGTCGTCTTGAAGATCGGGGCGATGGCTGCGGACCTCGTCGTGTCGGGCGAGCGGGTGTAGTCCACGATGCTCTGGAGTTCCTTGACGCTGGGCAGGCGCCAGTCGGAGTGCCCGGCGTAGTCGAGCTTCTCCGCCCATGCGAGCGCCGCCGGCCAGTCCAGCCTGCCGTCGCGCTTCTTGCCGGCCTTCAGATGCCCGCTGTCGACCTGCATCCACGTCAGCCCGGTCGCGCGGTCGGTGATCGTCCCGTCGCCGTTGTTGTGGAAGTCGTTCTTCCCGTAGGCCTTGTTGCCGCGGACGTACATGACGTAGTACGTCTTCTCGCGCCGCCCTCGAGTGGAGCCCGCGGGGTAGCCCTTGATGCGCCCGTCCGCGAAGTTCACGCCGAACATCGTCGCGTTGCCGCCCATCGTCGTGCTGACGTACTTCGTGGAGGTGGCGTACTGGGAGTCGATGATCCGCTCGCTGCCGCCGCCGTACTTGAAGACGAACACGTCGGCATCGATGAACGGTTTCAGGCGGCTGGTGTCGGTGCTGCGGGGGTCGGGGTCGGTCCCGCTGAAGAGGATCAGCGAGTAGAGTTCCTTGATGCTCGGCAGGCGCCAGTCCCTGTGCCCGCCGGTGCGGCAGGTCGACGCCCCCGCAACAGCCTGTGCGAACGTCTTCTTCCCGCCGGGGTCCTTCTGCCACATCAGCCCGGTGACGAGATCGCTCACCGTGCCGTCGCCGTTGTCCTTGTACCGCGGCGGGTTGGCGATGTACTGCGCGTCCTGCCCGTAGAAGGCGGCGCCCGCCTTGGGGTAGGCGATCTCGCTTCGGTCGTCGTAGCAGCGAACCTGGGCCGTGTCGACGATCGGATACGTCAGGCCCGCGGGCCTCGCGGCGTCCCGCCCCGTTCCGACCGCCGCCGCCGCGAAAATCACCAGCGCCGTTGTCGTCCATCGCACACAACTCATCGGGAACTCCTTCTCTCGGCATCGCTGCACCGTACTGTTCCGCAAAGTGGGGACAGTTGTTCATGGGCCTTCGGCGCACCCACAGAGCATGAACACACCGCGC
>CAZEJA010000277.1:0-4904 GCA_964512215.1 uncultured Planctomycetaceae bacterium | reverse complement strand
CGGCATCGACATGACCGGCACGCTGACCAACGACGGGCAGGTCGTCGCCAACGGGTTCGGCATGCCCGCGAGCACGTTCGATCTGACGGACCGCACGCTCGACCTGACGAGCTTCTCGGCGGTCACCAACGGCGTGACGAACGGCGGCGCGGGCACGGCTGGCTGGTACGCGCAGAACCAGGGCACGCTGGCCCTGCCTCCGGTGGCGATCAGCGGCGCCGGGACGTACAACTGGGGCGAGCCCCAGGCCGCGACGATGCCGGACCTGGTCAACAGCCTGCAGTTGAACTTCACGAGCTTCACGTCGGGCTTCGACGCGGAGATCTCGCTGCTGTCGAACGACGACCCGGACGTGATCGCGGACCTGGACGTCGCCTGGGAAGCGTTGGGCGTGAAGTTCATCGGCGTGTGGCTGTTCCAGGACGACAGCGAAGACTTCGATGACATCGACGCGCTGGACTGGAGCGTGAAGTTCCGCTACGACGACGCGTTGTTGCAGGATCTGCTGGCCAACGACCCGGTGCTGTCGCTCGGGAAGCCCGGCGGCGGCGCGTACACGGCGAACGACCTGCGGGTGTACTTCTACGACGAGATCCTGGGCGACTGGGTGATGCTGAACGTGGACATCACGCAGGAGCTGGACACGGCGAACAAGCTGATCTGGATCCCGGCCGACGCCGGCCGCGGGGAAGGCATGTATGCGATCGTGATTCCGGAACCGGGGACGATGGCGTTGCTGGCGTTGGGCGGCGTGGGCATGCTGCTGCGACGTCGCCGGCGTCGCAGCACCTAGTCCGTCGGCTACATTCAGAAGCGCAACGCGGCGTCCCGAGGCTGGGACGCCGCGTTTCATTTGGAGAAGCGGTCAGCTTTCCGTTCTCAGCTTTCAGCTACGGCGAGGAAGGGCGCCGCTCCGCCGATATCCGACCCACCTGAGTAAAGCCCACGGCAAGCTTGCCGTGGGCTTGATCGCTCCTCCGAAACGCCTCTTCATCCGTTGCGCTCCGCGTTCTCTGCATCTCCGCGGCCCGGTGGCGTTACAGCGCGGGCCCGGTCTGTTCGATAGTGTACTCGTCCTCGACGCCGTCGACCTTGACCGGGAGCGTCGCTCCGACGGGCTTGCCCATCAGGGACAACGCCAATGGGGTCTGGTAGCTGTAGATTCTCCGGCCGACGTCGCTGTCCCAGGGGCCGAGGAATGTCAGTTCGACGCGCTCGCCGTCGGCCGTTCGTCGCAGGACGACGCGCGAGCCGACGGTGACCATGTCTGGGGGCACGTCATCGGGGTCGATGGCTCGCGCGCGGGACAGGTCGTTCTGCAGTTTGAGCACGCGGTCGTTGAGGCGTCGCTGCTCCTCGACGGCGTTCTCCCATTCGCTGTTCTCGCTCAGGTCGCCCAGGGCGGCCGCGGCGCCGATGGCCTTGGCGTTGGCGGGAAGTTGCACCTCGACGAGATCCTTGAGGACCGCCTGCTGGCGCTCGCGCGACGCAGGCGTGGTCCACAGGACGTTCTCGTCCAGCCACGCCTCGGCCTTGGCGACGACGAACAGCTTGCCGAAGTCTTCGCGCATGATGTTGAGCAACTGATCGCGGGAGGTGTCGCTCAGCCCGTCGCAGCGTTCGACGCGGCGCTTGACCGTTTCGGCGACGTCTTCATCGAGTTCCTTCAGGGCGGCCCGGAAGCTCCGGCAGGAATCCGCGATGAAGGCGGCGCGGATCTCCTGGAAGGCGTCGCGCCTCTCGGCGCGGTGCATATCCCAGTCGCGGGCGATTTCCTGGGTCAGGCTGAGCAGGCGCGAGAGCTGGTCGAGCATGCTCCCCGCGCCCGCGACGGGGACGGCCGGGCCTCGCCACAGCCAGAGGCACAGGTTCAGGTTGCCCTGCGGGTCGGCGGCGGCCGCGGCGGCCGCCCGGTCGATGGCGTCACTCCGCTGGGCCTTCCGCAGGCGATCGGCGATTTCGTCGAGTTGGGTCCAGGGCAGCGCCGACAGGAGTTTCTCAAAATGCTCTCCCGCGTCGTCGCGCGTCGCCAGGGCGTCGAACGCCGCCGGCCAGAGCGTCGGCTCGCCCAGCTCGGCGATTGCGGCGGCGGGGTCGTGCATGCCCGTGAGTTCTTCCTCGGCCGTCGGATAGGGCGCGTCGGGGCGGGGCAGGCCCATCGCGGCGACGGCGTCGATGATCAGCGACGCGGCCAGGGCGTCGGCGGGACGTCGGCGTCGGAACGACTCGGCCTGTTCGGCGAGCGTGTTCAGAATCGGCGTGACGAAGGCGGCCTCGACGGGCACCTTGCGGCCCTTCGTCTCACGGATGTACTGTTGCAGGATCACGAAGTAGTCGTGCGGCACGCGGGCGTCGGCGAGGGGGCGGGCGAGTTCCTCTTCCAGGCTCCGCCCGTGCGGGTGGTAGCGGATGACGGCGGGGTTGCGCCCCTCGAGCGAAAGCTGCTCGGACCGCTTGGCGGCCGTGCGGGCCCGCCCCCACCAACCGCTCCACTTGCTGCTCTCGACGTGCTGGGGAACCATCAGGTCCTTGAGGCTGGTCGCGTCGATCTCGCCGCCGTGGGACAGGCAGATGCCGATCAGCACGGAGGCGATGTCCTTCTGCACGCGCCCGCCGAGTTCATCCCTGCGGAATCCGCAGAGCACGCGGAAGTCGATCTCGTCGACGGGGTCGAACTCATCGGCGAGCAGCTTGGGCTCGAAGTCGATCGTCTGCCCGTTGGGCTGCGTGAGGCGGAAGTGCCCCATGATGGCGTTGTACTGCTCGACCCGTGCGACCTGCCCGTCGTACCGGTTGGCCATGTACGTGCCCGGCTGGACGGCCAGGCAGATGTCCAGCGTGCGGACGGCGCGTCGCGTCGCCTGTCCGGTGGCCAGCCCCGACGCCCGCAGCAGGTCGTCGAAATGCTCCGCCTCGCCGTGAGCGGTCCGGTAGCACCCGACGGCCAGGTCGCGCAGTTCCTGGTTGCCCGGCACGGCGGGCAGCAGGGCGCGGACGGCCTGCAGTGCGTCGGTCGGCTCGCGTGATTCGTCGGAGAGGAACATCCAGACGAGCGTCTCGGCCTCGTCGGTCCGGCCGGCCTGGACGAGGGCGTCGAGGACCTCCCGCATCTCCTCCAGCGGCGCGCCCTGCTCGGCGCCTTCCATCCAGGCGGACTCCACCGCGTCCAGGTTGCCGTCCACAATGCACTGCTTGATGTTCGCCACGTTCATGTGCTGTCCTTGTCCTTGCTCCGCCCCCGGAACCGGGACGGACCGCACAGGATACACGAACCGCCCTTCCCATGCCACCGAAGCCGGGCCCCCCTTGGGGTGCAGGGCTCGACACAGAGCGACAGAGGAACAGAGGGAAGGCAACGGCGGCAGCGGGGGGCAGGCAGCAGGGGAAGGAACGGCAGGCAGCTTCCCTCTGTTTCTCTGCGTCTCTGTGTCGGCGCGTTCAGGCGTCGTCAGCCGGCAGGGCGTGGGGGTCGGTCAGGCCCGGCGCGTTGCGGATGTCCTCGACGATCAGGAAGAGGCAGGGCACGAGCAGCAGGGAAATCAGCGTGGCGAAGAGGATGCCGTAGCCCAGCGACAGGGCCATGGGGATCAGGAACCGCGCCTGGCGTGACGTCTCGAAGATCATGGGGGCCAGTCCGCCGAAGGTCGTCAGCGTCGTCAGCAGGATCGGGCGGAAGCGCCGCACGCCGGCGACGTGGACGGCGTCGTGGGGGGTGAGCCCTTCCTTGCGTTGACGGTTGGCGTAGTCGATCAGCACGAGCGAGTCGTTGACCACCACGCCGGCCAGCGCCACGATGCCCATCATGCTGATGATGCTGAGGCTGTAGCCCATGATCAGGTGCCCGATGACCGCTCCGACGATGCCGAACGGGATGCTCACCATGATGATCGCGGGCTGAACGTAGCTGCGGAAGGGGATCGCCAGCAGCGCGTAGATTACCAGCATGGCCATTCCGAATCCGGCGATGAGGCTGCTCATGCTCTCCCTCATATCCGCCTGCTTGCCCTCGAAGCCGTACTGCAGGCCCGGGAACCGCTGCTGGAGTTCCGGCAGGTCGCCCCCCTTGAGGGCTTCGAGCACCTGCCCGGCCTTGCTGGCCGGGCGGCAGTCGGCCGTGACGGTGACCGTGCGGCGCCCCTCGCGACGGTTGATGACGGTATAGGCGCGATCGCGGCTCCGGTCGGCCGCCTGGTGAACGGGCACCTCCCGCCCCGCGGGGGTGCGGATCAGAAGCGACTCCAAGTCGTACTCCGACACGCGCTGCGCCTTCGGCAGGCGAACCATGACCTTCAGTTCGTTGCGCCCGCGCTGTTGGCGGAGGGCTTCGGCCCCGTAGAAGCAGCTTCGCACCTGCCGGGCGACTTCGAACGCGGTCAGCCCGAGGCTTTCCCCTTCCGGGCGGATCGTGAAGTCGAACTGCTGCTTGCCTGGCGAGAAGCCGTCCTTGACGTCCCGGACCTCGGGGAACAGCTCCAGTGCATCGGCCAGGCCCGTGCTGGCCTTCTCGAGCACGTCGATGTCCCGGTGGCTGAGTTCGACGGTGATCGCCGCCCCCGACCCGGGGCCACCCCGGTCGGACTCGAACACGAGGGAATCCAGCCCGCCGATGCGGCCGGTCTCTTCCCGCCACAGATCGACCAGTTTCTTCGTGCCGATGGGGCGCTGCTCCGGCGGCGTGAGGTAGATGCTTATCTCCACGATGTGTCCGCCGCCGGCGCCCGCCGCTGCGCCGAAGGCCCCCCCGCCCCCGCCGCCCCCGCTGCCGATCTTGGCGAAGACCCCGCGGACGAGCTGCTCGCCGCCGTGGGCCTCCGTCACCGCCTCGGCCGCTCGCAGGAGCCGGTCCCGTACCTTCTTGGTCTCCTCGACGGACGACCCGTAGGGCAGCACGGCCGTGGCGATGG
>CAZEJA010000276.1:0-4911 GCA_964512215.1 uncultured Planctomycetaceae bacterium | reverse complement strand
CGTGTCCTCCCGGTGCCCGCGCAGGTACTTGCCCGCGTAGCGGAACGATCCATCCGCCTTCTGACGCTTGATCAGATTTCGGGCCGACCCGCGCCGGATGTCCAGCCACCGTTTCGCCTGCCCGCTGACGAAGAAGATGCTCTCATCCCGGATGTGCCCTCCGCCGGGGACGAGCGGGCCTTGCTTCACGGGGACCTTGTCCGTTAGCCGCCAGACGGTCGAGGCCATGTCCGCATAGAAATGCCGTTTCCACTTCTCCTCCACGCAGTGGCCCCATCCCTTTTCGTTGCCGAGCGGCCCGTTGAAGGCTTGCAGGCACAGAGCACGCTGCTCGGCGGGGGAGCGCGGCGACTTCGGCAGGGGGGGCAGGGATCGCTTGCGGACGCCCCAGAGGATCGCTTCCGTCACATCCGCGGGAGGGCCCACGCGGATGGTGGCGGATATCTTCTTGCCGTATAAGGACATGCGGTGATCGCTCGCGCCGTCGATGAAGTTCGGCGCCGCGAAGCGCGGCTGCAGGTTCGGGTCGTCCCAGGTCATCGCCGTCGTCGCCCGGTCCGTTACCACCGCCAGCAGCGGCCAGGTCACGTCCAGCGGGTCCGGCTGGTACCGAAGCCAGCCGACCTCCAGATCGAGCCTGGACGACGACGACTCGCCCTTGCCCAGGTATTCCAATCCCGGGAAGAGGCCTTGCTCGAGCGGCCCGATCGCCCGAAGGACGGGGCCCTCGACGGACCGGTCGCTGTCGATCTTCACGGACAACTCCCCGCCGATCAGCGTCAGCGCCCCGCGAAGGCCGTCGGCGGCGAATCCAATGGCCCCCTTGGCCTCGACGACCGACAGCTTCGGGAGCGCGCCGTCGCGGTGCACGAGCGGCGCGAGAATCGCGGCGACCTTCCCGGCGCGGCGCAGTTCCGCACCCGAGCCGTCCGAGACGACGCGGACCGTCAGGTCGCCGGATTGCTTCTCGATCCACGTCGCCTTGGCGCCCGGACGGTACACACACACCGAACGTGACAGGGAGGGCAGCCCCGGCGAGGCAACGACGATATTCCCCATCTCGAACGCAGCCTCGCCTGACAGCGAGGTCGTCACCTTCACGGTCTCGCCCGCAGGAGCGTTGTGCTTTGCCCCGGCCACGGAGAACGACAGTGCCTTGTCCGAATGATTCTTCACATACGCGCGGACGGCATCCGGCTGCGACTCGACGTGGGTGATCTCCAGCGGGTGGAGGCGTGCGCGGTGGATGCGAATCCAGTCGACGTCGGCCTCTCCAGGTCCGCTGCCGGGGTCCAGGCGAAGACCCGTGAGGCGCCCGTCCACGCGCAGGGTGACTGTGTACACCCGCCACTTCCCGTCCTGCACGATGGCGAAGTACTGTGTTCGCTTCGGCGACGTGGCGCGGTCCTTGTCCGTGGTCCAGAAAAACTGCGCGTTGCCGGATGTCCGGAATCGTGCCCGCAGCGTCACGACGAAGACCTCCGAGGCGGGCAGGTCGACGGGGGACATGGCATAGGGGTCTTCCCCCGTGGACCGGATCTTCATCGCCCCGTCCGCGGGAGCGACCGAGCAATGGTGCACGGCCCGCCACCCCGCGAGGGCCTCGTCGAACGTCCACTCATGCACCTTGGCCCCGACGAAGAGCTGTCGGGGATAGGGGTTCACGGGCTCCCCTGCGACAGCCCCGACGGGCAGGAGGAACGGTCCGCACACGGCAAGGACAATCAGGTGCAGGCAACGAGGGGGCATGGAGATTCTCCTGGTTTCCGGATGGCGCGGCCTCCAGCGGCGGCGCGGGATGAAGCCTACCTGCGGTGCGCCGGGGAATCAACCCCGGGGCGTTGCGGAAGGCCCCGGCGGTGTGTAGAGTCACCGGGCGAGGCAGCACGTCCGAGCACGTCGGCAGCAGAAAGGCGCGGCAGTCCATGGAGCGAATCGATCTGAGGAGCTTGAGCGGCGGGGCAGGGGTCGAAGTGACGGCTCCCGGCATGGTATCACTGGATGTGGCCGGCGTGTTGGCGCGGATCGAACTGAATGCAGGCGATTGGGAGAGGGGCTGCTACTATGCCGCCCTTCAGCAGTACGACGCCACGCCCGACCGCATGATCTGGCCGGACGGGTTCAATCGCGTCCAGCCTCTCGCGATCGACAGCTTCCGGGGGCTCAAGCGGGGCGGGATGTTCCTGCTGCTGAAACTCACCGCGGAGGACTGGCTGGCGGTGCTGCCGATCGCGGGCGCCGAGACACTGAGTTGGCTGGAGTCTCACGGAGAAGCACTCCTTCTGCTGGCCGGAACGCTGGGGACGGCGGAGTTCACAGGCGACGTGCCGCTGTTCGCCTGGGCACGTGCAGGCGACCCCTATGCCGCCTGCCGGAACGTCTGGGCGACCGCTCTGGAGCACGATTCGGTCGCCCATTCCACCCGGCTGCGGGAGGAGAAGCACTATCCCGATATCTTCCGCTATCTCGGCTGGTGCAGTTGGGAGGAGTACAAGGCGGGCATCAGTGAGGAACTCCTCGTCGACGCGGTAGGCAAGATCGAGCGCAGCGACCTGCCGATCCGGTACGTGCTGGTCGACGACGGGCACCTCGTGACCAACGAGAAGCGACAGCTCGTGTCGTTCGAGCCGAACGAGCGGTTCCCCAACGGCTGGTCGCCACTGTTGGACCTGCGCCGGGAGGACGGCGTCCGTTGGATGGGTCTGTGGCTGAACTTCAACGGCTACTGGGCGGGCGTCGCGGTCGACAACGAGATGGGCGACCTGAACGAACACCTGATGCTGGTCAGCATTCCCCCGACGGCGGGCGAGGGCACGCCGGCCCTGGCGCCGAAGCAGGACATGCTCTCTTCGATTGCGTTCTACGACGCGATGATCGGCGCGACGCGGCGGGCGGGCTTCGACTTCGTGAAGGTGGACAACCAGGCCAAGGGCATGCGGGCCCAGATGGGCACGCCGCATGCGGTCCGCGCGGCTGTGAACAACTCCCAGGCCCTCGAATGGGCCTGCGCGAGGCACATGGACGGGCTGATCAACTGCATGGCCCACAACAGCACGTGCGCGTTCAACACACGCCTCAGCGCGGTCACCCGCTGCAGCGAGGACTACAAGGTGGGCGACCTGCCCAAGGCTCGGCGCCACCTGCACAACTCGTACGGCAACATTCCCTGGCTCGGGCAGACGGTCTGGGGCGACCACGACATGTTCCACTCCAACGACGCCGTCTCCGGTCGGATGATGGCCGTCTCGAAGGCGTTGTCCGGCGGGCCGATCTACCTGTCGGACGACCCCGGCGCGTTCGACAACGATCACGTAGCGCCGCTCTGCTATGCCGACGGCGAGTTGCTGCGCCCGCTCGCCCCGGCTGCTCCGCTGCCCGAGAGCCTGCTGCTGGACCCGTTTGCGGACGGGCAGCCGTACCGCGTCATCGCGCCGTTGTCCGCCGGGGCGGCGGCGGTGGCGGCCTATAATCTGACGGAACCCGCCCAGCCCGTCAGCGGGGCTGTCACGGCGGCCGACTACACGGACGCCGGCGCGATGCTCCAGCCCTGCGGCGGGACCTGGGACGTCCCGCACGACGGACTGGCGGCCTACGACTCCTACGCGGGCGTCGCGACGCGCCTGCAGGAGGGCTACGCGTTTGAACTGCCGGACTTCGCGGACCTGCTGGTGTTGCTCTGCCCGGTCCGGTCCGGCTGGGCCGTCGTCGGGCGGCTGGACAAGTACCTGTCGCCCGAAGCGGTCGAGCTGCTCGCGTGCGACGAGTCGGAGTTGCTGCTGCGCCTGGTCGAATCGGGCCCGCTGGGCATCTGGTGCGAACGGGGACGTCCGGGCGCGGAGGGGATCGAGTTCCTGGAAGCCGGCGCCGGGTTCTGGCGGGCCGACCTGCCCGTCGGGACGAGAGACATGGTGGTGCGAATCACGCGAGGATAGCGCATGAATACGGGATGCGGATGTGGCGGACACGCGAAGGCGGGCGGGGGCGGTTCGTGCAGAGGAGTGGGCAGACGTGATCTGCTGCGGATCGCGAGCATGGGGGCCGCCGCCTTGTCGGGCGCGGGGCGGTGCCTTTCGGCGCCGTCCCGGGTGGACCACTTCGTTCCGGTCGAGAAGAAGCTGTCCGCCGAACGGAAGCGGATGCTGCACGCTCGCGGAGCGCGACAGCCGTACCGGGCCGAGCAGCTCGAGACCATCGGCATGCCCTGCGGCGGAATCTGCGCGGGGCAGCTCTATGTCCGCGGCGACGGGACGCTGGGGCACTGGTGGATCGCCAACAACGCCTATAACACCGGCTACGGAAAGAACTTCCAGGTCCACACGCCGACGGGCGTGTTCCCGCAGGCCTACACGACGTTCCGCCCGCCCAGTCACGTCGAGCAGGGATTCGCGATTCGCGTCCAGCCGGTCGGCGGCGAGCCGATCGTCCGCCGCCTCAGCCGCGACGACTTCGACGACATCCGCTTCTTCGGCGAGTATCCCGTCGCGACGATCGAGTATGGGACGAAGGAGCAGGCCGCGCTGCCGGTGAAGATCCACTCGGAGGTCTTCTCGCCCTTCATCCCCCTCAACGCCCGCGACTCGGCGATGCCTGTGACCCTGTTCCGCTTCACGGTCGCGAACCCCTCGCGGGGGTCCGTGGATGTCTCCATCGGCGGCTGGCTGCAGAACGCGGTCCTGCTGGACCTCGCGGGTCGCACGCGGGCGGACCTGCGGAACCGCGTGGTCCGCGATGACGACCTGACGTGCGTGCGGATGGACGCCGTCGAGGCGGGGGAGTCCGAAGACGTTGTCCGCCGCGAGACCATCTTCGCCAGCTTCGAGAACGGATCCTACGACGGCTGGACCGTAGCGGGTGAGGCGTTCGGGAAGCGCCCGGCCACAGGCACGTTCGGGAAACAGCAGCCCATCAGCG
>CAZEJA010000275.1:0-4946 GCA_964512215.1 uncultured Planctomycetaceae bacterium | reverse complement strand
GCCACGCCAGCCCGCTGAAGGTCGAGTTCGACAAGGGCGTGGGCCTCGCCCGCTCGACGCCGCCGAAATGGTCCGCGTGGATTCCCGTCCGCGCGCGGGCGATGGTGATCGCGGGCGAGACGCTCGTCATCGCCGGCCCGCCGGACGTACTCGACGCCAAGGACCCGCTGGCGGCCTTCGAAGGACGCGCGGGCGGCGTGCTGTGGACGATCTCCGCGAAGGACGGCAAGAAGATCGCGGAGTGCAAGCTGGCCTCCCCCCCGGTGTTCGACGGGATGATCGCCGCGGGCGGTAAGTTGTACCTCGCCACGCGCGACGGCAAGATCGCGTGCATGGGCGGGAAATAGACAACAAGGAGCGACGGGATGAAGAGGCAAGCACGCAGGGTGTGGTGTGCGCTGATGGTCATCGGCGCGCTGGCGGCGCAGGCGCGGTCGGCGCCGGACGCGGCGGAGATTCTCAGGACGGCCGGCGTCCAGGGCGGGATCATCGTGCATGTCGGATGCGGTGACGGCACGCTGACCGCGGCGCTGCGGGTCAGCGAACGCTATCTCGTGCACGGCCTCGATACCGACGCGAAGGTCGTCGCTGCGGCGCGGGAGCACATCCGCTCGCGGGGCGCGTACGGGCCTGTCTCGGTCGACACGTTCGACGGGCGGCGCCTGCCCTACATCGACAACATGGTGAATCTCGTAGTGGCCGACGATCTCGGGGGTGTGCCGATGACCGAGGTGACGCGCGTGCTCTGCCCCGGCGGTGTCGCGCACGTCGACGGCAAGAAGACGGTCAAGCCCCGCCCCGCCGATATGGACGAGTGGACGCACTGGCTGTACGGGCCGGGCAACAACGCCGTCTCGCGGGACCGGCGCGTGGGCATCTCCCGGAACCTGCAGTGGATCATGCCCCCGCGGTGGTCGAGGCACCACAATCTGCTGCCGAGTGTCAGCGCGATGGTGTCAGCCGGGGGACGACTCTTCACGATCATCGACGAGGGCCCCATCAGCGTCAAAGGCGTGGGCGACAAGTGGGCCCTGGTCGCCCGGGACGCCTTCAACGGTGTGCTCCTGTGGAAGCGCCCCATGCCGAACTGGGGATGGAAGCGGTGGTCCGCCGTCGAGTTCTCCGGCCAGATGCGGTTCAAGGGCCCGGACCAGACGTTCCGGCGCCTCGTCGCCGTCGGTGACGTCGTCTACGCTACGCTCGGGTTCGATGAGCCCATCGTCGCCCTCGACGCGGCCACGGGCAAGACGATCCGGACCTACAAGGGCACGGAGAAGGTCTCCGAGATTCTCTACCGTGACGGCCTGCTCGTGCTGGCCCGCAACGCGGCCGGAGCGGGCAAGAACATCCTGACGCTCGACGCCGAGACCGGCGCGGTCCGCTGGGAGAAGACCGGGTACAAGGGCGTCACCGCGCGGACCGACGAGCTGGCCCGTTTCACGGACGCCTACGTGACCGTCGGCGACGAGCACGTCTACTTCCTCGACCGCGACGACGTGATCGCGCTGGAGCTGGCGACCGGGAAAGAGGCCTGGCGGAAGGCCCGCCCGGACGCGTCCAAGGGCGTGGCCGGTCATTACGGCTACAACCACCTCAACCTGTGCACGCTGGTCTATCGGGACCACATCCTCTATCTGGGGCAGGTCGATCCGTTCGGCGACAACCTGAACAAGCGCCAGGAGAAGGACATGACGATCCTGGCGATGGACGGCAAGTCGGGCAAGGCGCTGTGGCAGTACCGCGGCGCGACGTTCGCCCACTTCGTGCCCCCGGACCTGTTCGTGACGGATGGCATGGTGTGGACGTTCAAGAAGAGCAAGGTGGATCTGATCGGCCTGGACGCGCGAACGGGCGCGGTCAGGAAGCAGTACCCGGCCAAGACCATCCTCGTCGGGCACCACGCGCGGTGCTACCGCAACAAAGCCACCGAGCGCTTCTACCTGGCCGGCGAGGAAGGGATCGAGTACCTCGACTTCGCGAGCGGCGCCGTCGACATTCACCACTGGCTTCGCGGGGCCTGCAAGTACGGCATCCTGCCCGCCAACGGGCTGATCTACCTGCCAACTCACAGTTGCGGCTGTCACAGCAACGCCAAGCTCAACGGCTTCTTCGCACTGACGAGCGACGCGATGCCGACGGCGGAAACCCCGCCTGCCCAGCGCCTCACCCGCGGGGAGGCCTATGCGGAAGCGACGCGGTCCTTCGGGAGAGACAGCGTCACGGCAGGGCCGGAAGATTGGCCCGTCTATCGGCACGACAGCCGGCGCGGCAGCGGCGCCGCCACGGACATTCCCGCCAAGCTGACGCAACAGTGGACGAATGATCTCGGCGGGCGCCTGACCGCCCCGGTCGTTGTGGGCGACAAGGTCTTCGTCTCCCGCCAGAACACGCACGAGGTCTTCTGCCTCGACGCCGCCACGGGCAAGCCGGTCTGGCGATTCACGGCCGACGGCCCGGTCGACACGCCGCCGTCGTGGGACGCCGGACGGGTCGTCTTCGGCACGCGCGGCGGGTCGGTCTACTCGCTCCGCGCCGCCGACGGCGGGGTCGTCTGGCGCTTCGCCGCCGCCCCGCAGCACCTGCGCCTGTCCGCCCCCGGCGGGTTGGAGTCGCCCTGGCCGGTGCATGGCAGCCCGCTGATTCTGGACAACCGCGTGTACTGCGTGGCCGGGCGATCGATGCACCTCAACGGCGGGCTGATCCTGTACTCGCTGGACGCCAACACCGGCAAGTGCCTGCGCCATGTCCGCCTGGAAGCGGACATCAAGCCCAAGGGCGAGCTGGGCGGGGCCGTCCTGCCGGACATCCTCGTCAGCGACGGCAAGCGGATTCACATGCGGTCGATGAGTTTCTCGCCCACCGACCTGGGCCGCTCTTCCGGCACGGCGAAGGGCGGCTCGCTGCTCGCCAATGACGGCGGGCTGCTGGACGACACGTGGTTCAACAGCACGTTCCGGAAGTACGGGAAGGTCCCGGGGCAGATGCTGGCTTTCGAGGGCGGGAACGTCTACGGCATCCGGGCGTACAAGAAGTTCGTCACGAAGTCGTACCCGCACGACATCTTCACAGCGGGCAAGGACCGCTACAGGCTCTTTGCAGCGACCGCGTCAGCGTCGAAGGACACCGGAAAGGACAAGCGACGCGGCAAGAAGCCTGCCGCCCCCAAGGACAAGTGGACCGCGGACATCCCGCTCCGCGCCGAAGCGATGGTGCTGACCAGGGGACACGTGGTCCTGGCCGGTCCGCCGGACGTGCTCGACGCGAAAGACCCGCTGGCCGCCTTCGAAGGCCGGGCCGGCGGAATCGTGGCCTTATACGCCCGGGCGAGCGGAAAGAAGTCCGGCGAGGTCAAGTTGGCCTCGCCGCCGGTGTTCGACGGGCTGGCGGCTGCGAACGGAAAGCTGTACGTCTCCACGCGCGACGGCAAGGTCGTGTGCATGGGTGGAAACAAGTAGAGCATAAGGAATGACAGAATGAAGAAGCAGATGCGTCGGTCGTGCTGCGCGATGGTCGCGACAGTCCTTCTCGCCGGAACACCCGGTTTCGTCGTTGCGGGCCCGTCGGCAGCGGAGATTCTCCAGACCGCGGGCGTCCAGGGCGGACTCGTCGTCCACGTCGGGGCGGGCGATGGGGAGTTGACGGCGGCTCTGCGCGCCGATGACAGCTATCTCGTACACGGCCTGGATGTCGACGCAGGTAGCATCGCCGCGGCGCGAAAGCACGTCCAGTCGCTCGGTCTGTCCGGGGTGGTGTCGCTTGACACGTTCGACGGCAAGCGTCTGCCCTACGTCGACGGCGTGGTGAACCTGCTGGTGTGCGACGACCTCGCCGGCGTCCCGATGGACGAGGTCCGTCGCGTGCTCGCACCGCGCGGGGTGGCTGTGATCGGCGGGACCAGGACGGTCCAGCCGGTCCCGACGGACATCGACGAGTGGACGCACTACATGCATGACGCGTCGAACAACGCCGTCGCGCATGACGCCCGCGTGGGCCCGCCGCGACATCTGCAGTGGCAGGCCGGGCCCCGCTGGAGCCGCCACCACGATCACATGGCCAGCGTGTCGGCCATGGTGTCCGCCCGGGGGCGGATGTTCAGCATCGTCGACGAGGGCTCGCGCGTCTCGCCGCAACTGCCCTCCGACTGGAAGCTGATCGCCCGCGACGCCTTCAGCGGCGTGCTGCTGTGGAAGCGCCAGGTCGGGCAGTGGCACCCGGCGCTCTGGCCGCTCAAGAGCGGACCGGCCAACCTGCCGCGACGCCTGGTCGCCGTCGGCGAGACGGTCTACGCGACGCTGAACATCGACGGCCCCGTCACCGCGATGGACGCCGCGGCGGGCAGGACGCTGCGCGAGTACAAGAACACGGACCGCGCCGAGGAGATTCTCCGGGCGGGCGACGTGCTGCTGGTCCTGGTCAACCGCACGCCGGTGGACTTCGAAGCCGACCTGAAGACCGATTCCGAGAAAGGCAAGTCGCGCGATCACCGGACGACCTACTCCCCGATGATGAAGCTCATCTGGGCGGGCATCCGCTCGACGCGCTGGACGCACGGCGACCGCAGCATCCTCGCCTTCGACGCCGAGACCGGGCGCCCGCTCTGGGACAAGGCCTCCCGCATCCTCCCGCTGACACTGACCGCCGACGCCGACCACGCCTACTATCACGACGGCGCGAAGATCGTCGCGCTCGCACTGGACACGGGCAAGGATCGGTGGACGTCGCCCCCCGTTCCGGTCTGGCAGGGGCTCGACGGGCGGGGGCTGCAGTCCTGGTTCGCCCCCACGCTGGTCGCCTGCGAGGGCAAGGTCCTGTTCGCCGGGGGCGAGAAAACCCACATGTCCTACGTGGGCTGGGGCTCGAAGGACATCGGGCAGGATACGATGACCGCGTTCTACGCCAAGACGGGCAGGGAACTGTGGACCGCGGACCATCCCTTCAGCGGGTAC
>CAZEJA010000274.1:0-4954 GCA_964512215.1 uncultured Planctomycetaceae bacterium | reverse complement strand
GGGCTACTTCCTGGTCCGCTCGCCGGAGAAGCTCTCGGTGGGCGATGTGGTGCGCTTCCTGCAGGGCTCGATCCGCCTGGTGGGCTGTTCGGCCGGCGGACCGGTCGACGACTGCCCCCTCTACGAAAACTGCGTCTTCCTGGCCATGTGGGACAAAGCCCAGAAGGCCATCTCCGACGTCTACGACGGCACGAGTTTCCAGAACCTCGTCGACCAGTACGTGGAACTGCGCGACCAGCACGTCCCCACCTACACGATCTAGCTTCGCCCATACGGTCCGTCCCTCGGCTTCGTCGCCCCGTTCGGGTCCCGGATGACGTTCCGTCGACGCCTCATGCCGAGTAGCCCAATCGACGTAGCGAGGAATCCGGTTGCACTCCGGACGATTTCCACGTACACAGGACCGGCAGCGGGACGCGCGGCAGGTGAAATGTCGTGGCGGCCGATGTGCGGCGCTATCATTTTCCGGGCTGGCGGGCCGACGAGCCGGAGCGAAAGCATGGAAGAAGCGACGAGCGAAGTCGAAGCTTCCGAACCGAGTTGGAGCATGACCGCGCGGAGCGAGAGAAGATTCGGGACGCGATCGGGCAGATCGGCGGGACGCCCCGTGGGGGGAAGCCATCGAACCGGTCACTCTGAGGGCAGTCGCAGATGACGACGGATCAACCGACACAACGGACCGCGTACGAACTGCCGCTCCCGGCCAGGGGCGAGCCGGGAACGAGCCTCGTCCGCGGCGGCCTGTCCGAGCCGCTGCTGGTTCGCAACGTCCTGTGGTTCTGCCGCTTCCGCTGGATCGTCATCGCCGTACTCGCCGGGTTCGGCCTGCTGGGACTGTCGCCCGCCGTGCTGCGCGCCCTCGGCCTGCGGCCGCCCGGCGCCTGGCCGATGGTGGCCGCGGGCATCTTGACCGCCGCCAACGTGCTCTTCCTGATCCGCGCCCGGGGGCGCAAGGGCGCCATGGTCAACCTCTGGAGCCAGATCGTCCTGGACCTGCTGGTCCTGACGGGCGTCGTGCACTACTTCGGCAGCGTCGAAACCTACGCCCCGTTCGCCTACCTCTTCCACATCGTGTTGGCCTGCGTGTTCTTCTCGCGCCTTCACAGCCTGCTCGTCACAATCCTCGCCACGTGCCTCTACGTCGGCTGTCTCGCCGCCGAACATCTGGGCGTCCTCGCACCGGCGAACGTTCTGGCCGGCGTGGACCTGCGCCAGGCGGGAGCCCCCTTCACCCGCGCCGAGGCGGTCAACGGACTGTCCGCGGTGGCGATCTGGCTGGTCGTATGGTATCTTGTCGCGCACCTGTCTACGATGGTCCGCCAGCGCGACAGCCGATTGGCGGAGACCAACCGCCGCCTCGTCGGGGCCCAGGAAGAACGGACCCGGCACATGTTGACCACAACGCACCAATTGAAGGCGCCGTTCGCGGCCATTCACGCCAACGCCCAGTTGCTGCTGAAAGGCCACTGCGGCGAACTGTCGCCCGAGGCGATCGCGACGGCTGAAAAAATCTCCGCACGCTGCCGGCGCCTGGCCGGTGAAATCCAGGATATGCTGCAACTGGCCAACCTGGGCTCGGCCAGCCAGCACCCGCAAGCGTGGGTCGACGTCGATCTGGCGGAGATGCTGAAATGGACGCTCGCTCACGTGCAGCCCACCGTTCGAGAGAACGAGATCGTGCTGGACGAGGACATTCAGCCGGCGCGGACGCGCGGCGTCGAGGACCACCTGAAGATGCTCTTCACCAACCTGCTGACCAACGCGGTGGCCTACTCGTACCGGGGCGGGCGCGTCGCCGTACGCTGCCGCTGCGATCGCCGCGGGCGGGCGATCGTGACGATCGCCGACGAGGGCATCGGCATCCCGGCCGACAAGCTTCCGCTGATCTTCGGCGAGCACTACCGCACGAACGAGGCGGCGAAACACAACCGAGAGTCTTCCGGGCTCGGATTGGCGATCGTGCGCCAGGTCGCGGAACGCCACCGCATCCGCCTGCACGTGACCAGCCAGCCCGGTGAGGGCACGACGTTCGAACTTCAATTTCCCCCCGCGGGGGTCCCTGCGGGACCCCCGGCAGCCAAGGAGAAAGACGATGGCCTACCTTCTGATCGTGGATGACGACGAGGACTTCGCCTCCGCCGCAGCGACCGTATTGCGTAGTGCCGTGCACGAAGTCCAGTTCGTCCTGGACACCGCCACCGCCACCGCCAGCATGACCGACCGCCGCCCGGACCTGCTGATCCTCGACGTGATGTTCCCGGAGAACGCGTCGGGGGGCTTTGAACTGGCCCGCGATCTGCACACGCGGAGCGATGAGTTCAAGACCGTCCCCATCCTGATGCTGACGGCCGTCAATACGAAATTCCCGCTCGGCTTCAGCCCGCAGGATATCGACGACAACTGGCTGCCGGTGACGGACTTCATCGAGAAGCCCGTGGACTTCGACGTCCTTCAGGAACGCGTGGCCCTGCTGCTGAGCAAAGCCGCCTCCGCCGGCGGCGCGTAGGTCGAGCAAAATGGGGACTGTCCCGCTGTTGGGGACTGTCCCCCTCTTGCGGAACTCCTGGGCTGGCGCGGGCGAGAGAGAGGGGGCGGGAAAGGCCCAGGCCGACCTGCGGTCGGCCGCTAAGCCGACCGCAAGGCAGAGGGCGATGGTCAGGTTCTCTTGACGGTTCGAGCACCCGCAATGAAGCCGGCTGATGAGCGCAGCGAATCGGCCGGACCCATGCCGCCCTCCCCGCCCTCGCGCTCCCCCGCGCGGGGGTTTCCCTTCCCCCGCGGCGTCGTTTCCCTATGATGATGTGGAATCCCCGCCGCGGCGGACCCGTTGGAGAAGGTCGATGCGATGTGATTGGCTTGCTGCTTTCGTGCTGCTGACGACGGCCGTGTCGTTTCCCGTCGCGGCCCAGCCCCTCGTCGCCGTGCGCTCCGACAAGGACACCCCCGAGACGCCCGCCCTGACCGAAGCGCAGCGACAGACGCTGCGCAAGCTCCTGCAGGACCCCGTCGAGGCCGGGCAGGTGACGGGTGCCTGCCTGGTGCTGATCCATCGCGGCGAGGTCGTGTTCGAGCAGGGCGCCGGCGTCGTCGAGGCCCGGGCCACCCGCCTGCTGCGTCCTTCGACCCGCGTGCCCGTCGCAGCGCTGGGCGAGCCGGTCGTCGCCACCGCGCTGGTCGCCCTGGCGGCTCGCGGCAAGCCCGTGCTGAACATGCCCGTCTCCGCGTACCTGCCTGAGTTCCGGGGCGTGAAACTGACCTCGGGCGACCCGGCCCCCCGGGCGCCGACACTCCGCGAACTGCTGGGGCACACGGGCGGGATCGGCGCCAAGGGACTCGTCCGGCGACCGGGCAAGCAGTACGCCCGCAGCCCGACCGGCTACGCCGTGGCGATTCGCGCGACCGAGGCAGCCACGAGCGAGACGTTCGACGACCTGCTGCAGCAGGCGCTTGCCCGGCCGCTGGGCATGACGGATACGACGTTCACGCCCGGCGAGAACGGGCACGTGACCTCGACGGCTGCTGATCTGGCCCGCTTGCTCGAACTGCACCGCACCGCGGGGCGGCGCGACGGGAAGGTGCTGGTCCGCGACCGGGCCCTGCGGACGATGTACACCTCCCCCACCGGCGCGCCCGGCAAGCACGGCTTGGGGTTCGACGTGGACCGCCGCCCCGGAGGCCAGCCCGCGGTCGTGTACCGCGTCGACCCCGCGGGTTCGACAATGTGGCTGGACTTCACGCGCGACACCGTCGGTGTGTTGCTGGTCCGCCGCGCCCGGCCGCTGCCCGACGGCGCCGTCCCGCTGGCTGCGCAGGTAAGCGACAAGGTCGCGGAGTTCTTCCCGGCCTCGGCGCCCGTCGCGTCCGACCCGACCGCCCCGAAGACGCCCGCGCCCGCCACGAAGCCCTCCCCCCGGTCCCTGCCGGAAAACAAAGCCGCCCAGGCGAGGCTCGTTCGCGAGTTGGGCGGCAAGTTCAAGGTCCACGTCAGCGACCACTACCTGGTCGTCCACAGCGCCGACGAGGCCCACGCGAAGGCCTGCGCCGCGTCGCTGGAGCGGACCCACGACGTGTTCTTCGAGAACTTCAACCGAACGGTCATCCGCCCGCGCCCGTTGACGCGGCGCCTGGTCTGCCTGATCTTCACGGACGGCAAGGACTACGTCGCCTATGCCAAGCGGGCCGACCGGGCGATCATCCGGGGCGGGGGCGGGTACTACTCCTCGCGGACCAACCGCATCGCCATGCTCCACACGCGGGGGCGCGGCGGGTATCACGGCACGTCGATCATCCCCCACGAAGCCGCCCACCAGCTCGCCAACAACACCGGCCTGCAGTCGCAGGTTGTGCTGTATCCGCACTGGCTGCGCGAGGGGCTGGCCTCCAACTTCGAACCCGCCGGGGCGGGCGCGTCGTTCGGCCCGTTCAGCGGGACGCTGACGTACCACGCGGGGTACCCGCGATCGCTGCACGGGGGCAAGTCGCTGGTCCCGCTGGAGACGTTCGCGGTGACGATGGACCCGCCGCGCGGGGCCAATTCGATGGCCTGGTACGCGCAGGGATGGGGCCTGTTCCGGTACCTGCTGACGGAGCGTCCCGAGCAGATGAAGGCGTACCTGATCGGCCTGGCCCGGATGGGAGCGGGGCGCCACAGCCCGGCGAAGTTGCTGGATGTCTTCGAGAAGGCATTCGGACCCGCGGAGAAGCTCGAGGGGGCCTGGAAGAAGTACATCGAGTCGCTCCCCGCAGGCTCGACGTTCCGCCGGTGAAGCCGGGCGCCACCTGCTCTGTTGAGACCGTCAGGCGGTGGGCGGGTGCCACCTTCAAGCGGAATCCCGACGAAGTCGGGATGGAGCTTGTGGGTGCTCTGTACTCCCCATCCGCACCCACATGTTCTCAGTCGAGCAGCGTCACGCCGAGGCCGGGCGTGTCGGGGAAGATCACGCGGCCGGCCTCG
>CAZEJA010000273.1:0-4975 GCA_964512215.1 uncultured Planctomycetaceae bacterium | reverse complement strand
AAATATGCTTAACTTAGGACCATTGGGCACAGATACCGTTTTCCCTTACCCGGAGACGACGATGACTTCCAAGCGTATGCTGCTTCTGGCGGCGGTAGGGATGGCGTGGTGCGCGGCGGCGTCGGCGGCCGATTGGCCGCAGTGGGGGGGACGCGACGGGAAGAACATGGTCTCCGACGAGAAGCCCCTGCCCGCGTCCTTCGAGCCCGGCAGCAAGAAGCCCGACGGCAGCGGCATCGACCCGGCCACCACGAAGAACGTCAAGTGGACGGCCCGGCTGGGCTCGCACAGCTACGGCAACCCGACCATCGCGGGCGGGAAGGTCTACGTCGGCACGAACGATTACCTGCTCCGCCACCCGAAATGCAAGGCCACCAAGGGCGGGCTCGTGCTCTGTCTCGACGAAGCGACCGGCCGGATGATCTGGCGCCTCGTCATACCGCGATACCTCACGAAGAACAGGCTGTTCAACTTCAACGACCTCAACCTGGGCGTCTGCTCGTCGCCCACCGTCGAGGGTGACCGCGTCTACGTCGTGACCAGCCGCTGCGAGGTGATCTGCCTGGACGTCAACGGCCTGGACGACGGCAACGACGGCCCGTTCACCGACGAGGGGCAGTATATGGTCGGGCCGGGCAAGAAGCCCGTGACGCTCCAGAAAGATGACGCCGACATCATCTGGGTCTTCGACATGATCAAGGAACTGCCCGTCTGGCCGCAGGACGCGGCGAGTTCGTCGATCCTGAGCGACGGCGACCTGCTGTACGTCAACACGTCCAACGGCGTGGACAGGAGCCACGACCGTGTGCCGTTGCCGCTGGCGCCCAGCCTGATCGTGATGGACAAGAAGACCGGCCGCGTCGTGGGCGTCGACGATGAGAAGATCGGCAAGCGCCTGTTCCACGGGCTCTGGGCGTCGCCTTCCAAGGGCGTGGTAAACGGGAAGACGCTGATCTTCTACGGTGGCGGCGAGGGCATCTGCTACGCCTTTGAGGCGCTGAAGGGCGTTCCGGACAAGCCCGTCAAGCTCAAGAAGGTCTGGTCATTCGACTGCAACCCGCCGCACTACCGTGTGGACAAGAACGGCAAGCCCATCAAGTACCGCGACGGCGACAAGCGCCGCAGGCAGGGCAAGAACCGCGCCAACGACGGCACGTTCGTCGGTCCCAGCGAGATCATCGCGACGCCCGTGTTCCACAGCAACCGCGTGTACGTCGCCATCGGGCAGGATCCCCTGCACGGGCGCGGGCGCGGCATGCTCTGCTGCATCGACGCGACGAAGACCGGCGACATCACGAAGACCGGCGAGGTCTGGCGCTACGACGCGCTCGATCGCAGCCTGTCGACGGTCTCGGTCGCCGGCGGGCTCGTCTACTGCGCGGACGTCACCGGCGCGCTGCACTGCGTCGACGCCGAGACGGGCAAGGCCCTCTGGGTCCACCGCGCCAACGCGGAAACGTGGGGTTCCACGCTCGCAGCGGACGGCAAGGTCTACCTGCCGACCAAGAAGGGCCTCGACATCCTCGCAGCCGGCAAGAGCAGGAAACTGCTGCATCACATCAACCTGGGCGCCCCCAGCTTCTGCTCCCCCGTCGCCGCCAACGGCGTGCTCTACGTCGCGTCCGAGAAGTACCTCTGGGCCGTCACCGGCGGGGGGAAGTAACGAGGCGCCCCTGAAGCCGGCTGATGAGCCCCGACCTGTCGGGGCGAATCGGCCGGACCGCCGTCACGGAGCATGTTCCCCTCGACAGCGCCCCCTGTCGCGGATAGACTCGACGTGTCCGGTTCAGCATGCCAGGGGAATCGATGTCGATACGGGAAGGGAGAGCGATGAGCGATCTCGCGAGATGCCACGCCACCGCACTGCTCTGCACGACGGCGCTGCTGCTGAGTTCCTGCGCGGGGACCTCGAACGATCTGCGCCAGGCGGATGAAGGGCCCGTGCCATCGAAGAAGGAGACCGTCTCGCCCCCGGCCATGCCGCCCCTGCTGGACAGCTTGCCGTACTACACGTCGCGGAGAGACAAGGAGGCCGCCGCGGTCCTCGCGGGTCCCGCCAAGGGACGCGGCTACAAGAACACGCCGCTGAAAGACGTGATCCAGCACCTGCGGGAGCAGTACGGCTTGAACGTCTACGTCAAGTGGGCTGCGCTCGAGGCGGCGGATGTCAAACCGTCCGCCCCGGTTGCCGTGCCCACCAAGGGCCTGACGGTTGGCGAGGCCCTGGAGGCCATTCTGGGGAGTGTCCCCGCGACCCACCCGCTGGACTATGACCTCGACGAGGGTGTGATCCTGATCACCACTGCCGAGGACACCCAATCCAGATGCATCAGGCGAATGTACGACGTCCGGGACCTGCTGGCGCGACACGGGGCCTTCCACGAGGCATTCGCCGCCGGCGGCGTCCGTTCCAAAGCGGAGGACAAGCCGATCGAGGGGACGCGGACCGTTCGGGTAACGATTCTCCCGCGCGAGCCGGGCGAGGAGCCCGAGGTGGAGGAGTTCGAGGTGGAGTTCGAAAACGACCCCGAGGGCGATTCCGAGGACGGTCCCGGCGGCCGGTTCGGAACGATGGCGCCCTCGCCTCTCTTCGACGGTCTGGACGATAGCCCCCCGTCGGTGGAGCAGGCCGAGGAGGAACTCACGCATTTGATCGTGTGCGTCGTGGCGCCGGATTCGTGGGCGGACTCCACCCGCGTGGGCTTGCGCATGCTGCAGGGAACGCTGATCGTGACGCAGACGCGCAGGAACCATCGGAAGATCGTCGATCTGCTGAACGACCTGCGGGCGATGCTGCGGAAGCGCGAGGCGCGACGGCCCGCGGGCGGGGCGGAGGCGGGCCTGCCCGCCCTTCTGACCGGGGCGCCCCAATGCCCCGAACCCGCGGGCGACCGGCAGATCGACAAGGCGTTTCGGCACGTCCTCAAGGAAGTCGACTTCAAGGATGCGAAACTCGCGGACGTGTTCGCGTTTCTCCGGAAGGAATCCGGGCTGGACCTGCACGTGGTCTGGCGGGCGCTGGAGGCGGCCGGCGTGAAGAAGGACGCCCCTGTCACCATGCAGTTGACGAACGTCACCACGAAGGCCGTCCTGCGCATCGTGCTGGACGACTTCCCGGCGGCCGACCTCGGGTGGACGACGGAAGGGGGCATGGCGACGGTCACGTCGCGGGACCATCTGGCTGGCCGGACGAGCATCCGCCTGTACGAGGTCCGCGATCTGCTCTACCAGGATCGGGCGTTTGATGAGCTGTTCCCCGAGTTGCGCGACACCGACCCCGAAGAACGCCTGCTCACCGCGGAGGAGGCGTCGAACATGCTTCAGGAGACCATCACGGAAACGATTGCCCCGGCTTCATGGTCGGACTCCACCCTCGTGAACATGCACGAACTGCAGGGCGTGCTCGTCGTTGTCCAGACCGACGAGAACCACCGGGCGATCTCCGACCTGCTCACGCGCCTGCGTGACGTGCTCCGGAAGCGTGCGGGGAGAGTAGCGGCCCTTCGAGGCCGCGGAGGCGGAACGCTTCCTCTCATCGAGGCCGAGCCGCGACATGCATCCTTGCCCGACGCATGGGTCTCCGAGGCCCTTCGCGCGAACATTGGGACGCTGGACTTCGACCGGATTGCCTTGTCCGACGCGATGGATTTCCTGCGCGATGCATGCGGGCTCAACCTCCACGTCGACTGGAGGTCGCTCGAGACAGCCGGCGTGAAGAAGGACTGCCCCGTCAACGTACATCTGCGGCACGTGCGTCTGACCAAGACGCTCGACGTGATTCTGGACGACGCTGGTGGGGTGAATCCCCTCGGGTGGTATGTCGAAGACGGTGTCGTCAGGATCACGTCCAGCGAGACGTTGCGCGACCGGACGCGCCTTCGGATGTACGACCTCTCCGACCTGCTGCTTTCGGGCCGAGCATCGCAGGAGCCCCCCGGCGGGGTCGCTCCCTTCGAGGACATGTTCGCGGAACCCAGTTGCCCGCAACTGGTCGAGCAGTTGACAGACGCGATTACCCGGACGATCGCCCCCGACTCGTGGGCGGACAGCACGAGGATCGGCATTCGCGAACTGCACGGGGTTCTGATCGTGACACAGGAACAGCGGAATCACCTCGCCATTGTCGATTTCCTCGACCGGTTGCGTGACGTGCTGCGGCGTCGCGGAGAAGCCGAACAGGCGGCGGTGAACTAGCCGGGCTCCGCGGCGATTCGTGGGTCTGGAAAACCTTCGATTTTCTGAACTTTCGGGCGTCGCGCGTCCGACAATAGGGGTGTCAGATGGGTCGGCGGGTGATTCGTGGAAGCGTTTTCCCGTCCCGCCGGAATGCCCGGGCTGGCATCCGGGCCTGTTTGCAGGGTCTAGTGGCCGTGTCACGTCTTCTCGAGAGTTGTCGTCGCGTCGGGGCGCCGCGAGGGCGCGTTCGCGCTCGCATCTGGGCCCATCTCCCGCAAACCCACCGTGCCGATTCACAAGGAGCCGATTCATGGCTACCGGGACAGTGAAGTGGTTCAGCAACTCGAAGGGTTATGGGTTCATCACGGCCGAGGACGGCACGGACGTCTTCGTCCACCACGGCGACATTCAGGGCGAAGGTTTCAAGACGCTGGAGGAGGGCGAGAGCGTCGAATTTGAGATCACCGAAGGCCCCAAAGGCCCCAAGGCCGCCAACGTCGTCCGCCAGGCCTAGCGGGCGCATCGCACCGCGAGTGTACGAAGCGCCGTCCGACCCGGGCGGCGCTTCTTCTTGCGCCGCTGCCGGGAGCGCAATCCGGTGCTTTCGTTGCGGACGGCTTGACAAGTTCTCCACCGTGCGGTATGCCGGGCGGAACTTGTCCGTGCCGGGGAGGGCGGCGCGGGCACTTGCAGACAGGAGTTGATCATGGGTGAGAAGATTCGCTGGGGCATTCTCGGGCCGGGCAATATCTCCCGGAGACTCGCCGATATATGCCGGTATTGGCGGGAAGAAGTGTCG
>CAZEJA010000272.1:0-4982 GCA_964512215.1 uncultured Planctomycetaceae bacterium | reverse complement strand
CGTTCCTCGCCCACGCCCTCGACGAGCAGACCGGGCGGTTCCGGAATTTCATGAGCTTCGACCGGAAGTTCACCGAGGTCGTCGGCAGCGAGGACAGCCACGCCCGCGCGCTGTGGGGCCTCGGCATGGCCGTCGCGCTGTGCCCGCACGAGTCGATGATCGCCCTGGCGACGCATCTGTTCCATCACGCCGTCCCGGCCGTCGAACTCTTCGCCTCCCCCCGCGCCTGGGCGTTCTCGGTCGTCGGCATCCACGGATACCTCCGCCGCTTCGGCGGCGATTCCGAGGTCCGGCGCTACCGCGCCCAGATGGTCGACCGCATCGCGTCCCACTTCACCAGCCACATGACCGACGAGTGGCCCTGGTGCGAGGACGTGGTCACCTACGCCAACGCGAAGCTCCCCCACGCCCTGCTGATGAGCGGCAAGTGGATGCAGCGGAACGATCTGATCGACCTGGGCAAGCGGACACTGGAATGGCTGCTGGCCGAGCAGACCAACAAGGACGGGCACCTGTCGATCGTCGGAACGAACGGCTGGTACCCCCGCACCGGCGAGCGGGCGCAGTTCGACCAGCAGCCCATCGAGGCACATGCGCTGGTCGACGCCTGCGTGGAAGCCTATCATGTAACGAGAGAGAAACACTGGATCGCCCAGGCGGAGAAGGCTTTCAACTGGTTCCTGGGCGACAACGACCTGCGTCAGCCGCTGCACGACTTCACGACGGGGGGCTGCCGCGACGGGCTCCACGCCGATCGAGTCAACCAGAACCAGGGCGCCGAAAGCACGCTCGCGTGGTTAATGAGCCTGTTGCTGATGCACGATTTACAGATGGAGCAAACGTTAGGCGACCTGCCGACCGATAAGTCATTAGTTGGCGAGAGGCCCGTTCGGAGGCCCATACGACCCGCAGGCCCGGTAGTAGGAGCAAAGGTACTCAAGCATGCCCGCACCCATAGTGATGATCAGTAGTTATCCGCCCCGCCTGTGCGGGATCGGAACGTTCTGCGAAGAGGCACGCGAGTTCGTCCAGAAACACAACCCCGACCGGGACGTCCTCGTCATCAGCCACACCGACGGGCGAGGCGACGGCGTGTTTCCCCTGATGGACCTGTCGCGCCAGGACTGGTGGAAACCCGTCGCGGACAAGATCCATCAACTCAAGCCCTACGCCGTGCACATCGAGCACGAGTACGGGCTGTACGAGTACCTCGACGAGCGCGGACAGGGCGACGGCAACGACGGGCTGCTCAACCTGCTCGAGGCGCTGTCCGACGTGCCCACCATCATGGAGCCCCACACCGTCCACGGGCGCCTGACCGAGTTCGAGGCCGACTTCGTCTTCAAGATGTGCCGCCGCGCCGACGTGGTGCTCTTCAAGTGCCACTACCAGAAGTGGCGCCTGGACTGGAACTTCGCGGGACGCGGCTGGCCCACGCCGCGCAATATCATGGTCATCCCCCACGGCGCCCGGTCCGACCGGCGGTACTCGCTGGAAGAGGTCGTCGCGCTGCGCAAGGAGATCGGCCTGCCCGAGCCGCCCGAACTCGGCGAGCACCTCGTCGGGCTCATCGGGTGGATCCAGTCCAACAAGCGATGGGACATCCTCACGGGCATGTGGGAGGGAATCGCCGCAGACATCAAGAAGCGGACGGGTGAAGAGTGGGACCTGCTCGCCGCCGGCGCCATGCGCGACCCCAACCACAAGAAGGACTACGAAAAGTACAAGAGCGAAGTCCAACTGCTCGAGAAGAAGGGCCTCGCCCACTACTACGAGTTCGTGCCGCGCGGCGACGTGTATTACAAGATGATGGCCGTCTGCGACTTCATCGTCCTGCCGAGCACGGACGAGACGCAGTCGGGCACGCTGGCCCGCATCATCGCGCTGAACAAGCCCTACATCACCACCGCCCCCGTGGAAGGCCTGACCGCCCAGACGCTCGAGAGCGGCGGCGGCGTCCTGTTCACCACCAAGGAGATGCTCCGGCGCCACGTGGTCGAGTTGGCCTGTAACGAAGCCGCCCGCATGCGAATGGGCGAGAACCTCAAGGACTACCTCGACAACGTCGTGGGCTGGGATGTGGTCGCCCAGCAGTACAACGAGGCTTACGCACTCGCCGCCGAGGCGACGGACTCCGGGAAGCCCGTACAACTCCCGCTCGAATTCTGAGCGGCGCCGCGCAGAAGAAAAGCCCATCCCCAAGGGATGGGCTTTTTTTCGCGGTGACGCGTTTCGCTCAGTTCAGAATCCCCGCCAGATCGTCGGCCGGGGTGGTGATCGGCGCGAGTCCGAACGTATCCACCAGCACCTGCAGGACGTTGGGGCCCACGAAGGCCGGCAGGGACGGGCCGATCTTGATGTTCTTGATGCCCAGGTGCAGCAGCGTCAGCAGGATGCAGACCGCCTTCTGCTCGTACCAGCTCAGGATCATCGACAGGGGCAGGTCGTTCACGCCGCAGTCGAACGCCCCGGCCAGCGCGACGGCGATCTGGATGGCTGAGTAGGCGTCGTTGCACTGCCCGATGTCCAGCAGGCGCGGAATGCCGCCGATGTCGCCGAAGTCCAGCTTGTTGAAGCGGTACTTCCCGCACGCCAGCGTCAGGATCACGCAATCGTCGGGCACCTGCTGGGCGAGTTCCGTGTAGTAGTTCCGCCCGGGCTTGGCGCCGTCACAGCCGCCGATCAGGAAGAAGTGGCGGATCTGCCCGCCCTTGACGGCCTCGATGACCGGCTCGGCCACACCCAGCACCGCGTTCCGCGCGAAGCCGATCGTGATCGTCTGCTCGGGGGCGTCTTCCTCGAAGCCCGGCGCCGCCAGGGCCGCCTCGATTACCGGCGTGAAGTCCTTGTCGCCCACGTGCGTCACGCCCGGCCAGGCCACCAGGCCGGTCGTGAAGATGCGGCCGATGTACCCGTCACGCGGCTTCTGGATGCAGTTGGTCGTCATCAGGATCGCGCCGGGGAAGGCCTCGAACTCTTTGGCCTGGTCCTGCCACGCCCCGCCGTAGTTGCCCACGAGGTGGGCGTACTTCTTGAGCCCCGGATACGCCAGGCACGGCAGCATCTCGCCGTGCGTGTAGACGTTGATGCCCTTGCCCTCGGTCTGCTGCAGCAGCGCGTCGAGGTCCTTCAGGTCGTGCCCGGAGACGAGAATGCACTTGCCCTGCACGGGCGTGATGCGGACGGGCGTCGGCTCGGGATGCCCGTAGGCCGTCGTGTTGGCCTCGTCCAGCAGGCCCATGACCTTCAGGTTCAACTCGCCCACGCTCAACGCCGCCCCCGTCAGCGCGTCCACGTCGGCGGGGTTGCCCGCCAGGAACTCCAGCTTCTCGTGGAAGGCTGCGTAGACCTCATCATCCTCCACGCCGAGCACCCGGGCGTGGTCCGCATACGCCGCCGTGCCCTTCAGGCCGAACAGCACGAGGTCCTGCAGCCCGGCGACGTCGGCGCCCAGTTCCTCGATCCGCTTGTCGGTCTGCAGCGCCGCCGCCTGCTCCAGGCGACCTTCCCGCGTATCGGCCAGGACACACTCGGGGCAGCAGAGCTGCTCGGGCTCCGTGCCCGCTTCGGCGCACGCAGCCTCGTACTGCGCCTTGAGGGCGTCCGCGATCTGCCCGCCGCGCTGCAGCAACTCCTCGATCCGCTCCGGGTCGAAGTCCACGTTCGTCACCGTCGCGAACAGCCCCTCCAGCACGAACACATCCGCATCCGCGGTGGCGGCTCCGCTCTGTCGCAGCCGGTGGGCGTACCGCGCCACGCCCGTGACCGCGTGGACCAGCAGGTCCTGCAGCCCGGCCGTCTCCGCGCTCTTGCCGCACACGCCCGCAATCGTACAGCCCGTCCCCTTCGCCGTCTGTTCGCATTGGTAACAGAACATCGTCATCGTCCGATCCTTTCATTCCGAGTCGAGCGGCCGCGTCGGACCGCCGGTGGTTGCTCTCTGCGTGTCAGTTCGTCGTTCCGTCGATGTTCACCACGATCTCGCAGAACGGAATCTCCTTGCCGGTGGCAGCCAGCGCCGTCTGCACGACGTGCACCAGCCCCATGCAGCAGGGAACTTCCATCCGCGCTACCGTGATGGACTGAATGTCGTTGCTCGCGAAGATGCCCGTCAGCTTGTCGACGTACGGGCCCGTATCGTCAAGCTTCGGGCACGCGACCGCAAGCGCCTTGCCCGCGAGCAGCCCTTCGTGGAAGTCCGGCGCCGCGAACGCGACGCAGTCGGCCGCGATCAGCACGTCCGCGCCCTGCCACATCGGCCCCGTCGGCGGGACCAGCGTCAGCTGCACCGGGAAGTTGCCCAACCGCGACGGACGCTTCCCCCCCGCCGGTGCGGCCTCGGGCGTATCGGCCGGGGTCTCCAGGACCCGCGCCATCGTGCCCGGGCACCCACACGGCAGCGGCGCCTTCTCGGCCGCCTGCTGCTTGAGGGCCTCCACCGCCTGCTCGTCGAACTCGTCGGCGGGACGCTCCTCGATCGTGATCGCATCCTGCGGGCACGTGCCCAGGCAGTTGCCCAGCCCGTCGCAGAGATTGTCCGCGATCAGGCGGGCCTTGCCGTGAATCACCTGGATCGCCCCTTCGGCACAACCGGGCACGCACTCACCGCAGCCGTTGCACTTCTCGTCGTCGATGTGAACGATCTTTCGAACACGCGTCGCAGGGGTCATCATAGTCACCGTAGGTGGAAGGTCTCTGTATCCAAAGGACATTATGGCAACCCGGCGGGGGGAAGACCTTGATCTGCGTCAATTTCGCGTTTTTTTCTCTGCTCTTCCTGAATCGCTCCGGGAACCGGGATTCCCGCCGCATTGCCGCCGAAAGGGCCTTGTGGACCCGGGCGCGCGGCGGTACGGTTGTCGCACGGGCGGGCGAGGACCAGGAAGATGAGACTTGCATCCGACGCGTTTACGGACGAGCAGACGAAGCAGATCAACGAAGCGGTGGTCGAGGCCGAATCGCACACGTCGGCGGAGATCGTG
>CAZEJA010000271.1:0-4992 GCA_964512215.1 uncultured Planctomycetaceae bacterium | reverse complement strand
GAGCCGCCACAGATCGCGACGAGCGATTGATGTACCCGTGCACCACCAGCGTTCCCCCCGCGGCAAGCGTTTTGCTCTCGAGACGGACCGGCGCCATCATCCTCGGGTCCGCGCCCGCCCGGAAGATCTGCTGCTTCTTCGTTGCCGTGTTCGTCACGACGAACTCGAATCCGGGGGAGGGGCTCCACCGCATCTGACTCATCCCCGCCAGGGAGAAGGCCTCTTTGCTCACGTTCTTGAACGTGACGTTCAGCAGGATCGGCTCGCCCTGTGCGAAGACAGCCTGGCCGGGCTGGACGGAGATGGACAGTCCGTCCTTGACGACCGGCTTGGACGGTTCCGGTTCCTTGGGTTTGTCTTCGGGCTTGACCGTGGGAGCGTCCTTGGTGACTTCGATCGTGATCGCGACGGTCTTCTCGCGGGGCTTCCGCTGCCGGGGGCGGGGCTTGAGTTTGAACGTGAGCGTCTGCTTGCCGAGCTTGACGGCCTTGAACGTATAGAGCATGTGCCCGCTCGGCGCGAAGGTCGGCAGGGGACGCCCGTTGGGGCCGAGCAGCGGCAGATGCCTGGGTCGGCCCTGCTGCGTCACGGCGCCGCCCGCCATCGGCTCGATGCCCCAGCCCTGCATCGGGTCCACCTTGAGGCGGACATGGAAGAGCGTCCCGACGCCAACGGGCACGGTCTTCCCGTTGGAGCTTTCCTCCAGCACCAGTCCCGGCGGCACGGGCGATGCCTTCTGGCTGAACGCTTCGGGAGCGAGCAGGGCGACAACTGTCAGGGCAAACGCGATCAGTGCAAGTCGTTTCATCGGAGATCTCCGCAGAGGTCGCGAGCCCGGGCTGATCCCGGGCCGTCAGCTATCATTATTCGCCCCTCTGCGGGCTTCGGCAAGCACCTTCCCGGTCGCCCTGGTCAACCGTCGCTGCCGGCCTTCCGGCGGCAGGCGAGGCCCGCCACGACGCAGAACGCCAGCCCGGCGACGACGACGACCTTGCCCGGCAGGTCGGGCCCGCCCGCCTGGAAGACGCCGGCGACCATCTTGTCGGGCGCGCCGGCGAGATTCCAGTTGTGCGTCAGTCCCGCCCCGACCACCATGCCGACGACGAACACGCCCGCGTCGGCGCTGCCTTCCCCGCAGAGGAAGAGCTGTCGCCCCGGGCACCCGCCGGCCAGACAGAACGCCAGCCCCGCCAGCACCATCGGCAGGAAGTTCCACAGGTGCACCGTGTGCGAGAAGGGCGCCAGGCGGAAGCTCGCGTGGAACTGCCCGAAGATCAGGTTGCAGACCACCGCGCCGGCGACGAAGGCGACCAGGGCTCCCAGCATCGGCGAGAGGCGTCCCCGAACGAGTTGGCGGAACCCGCCGATCGTGCAGAACCCGGACCGGTGCCCCAGCAAGCCGACGAGCAGCCCGAACGCCACCGAGGCAGCGATCGGAGCGGCCATGGCGCCCGGGCCCTTTGCGCTGAAGAACAAGGCTTGGCCGTCCTTAACCGTTACCCCCGCAATTCCCAGCCCCAGCAACAGCGCCATCGCCGCGGCGGGAATCAAACCCGCCAGGACGGGCGCGGGGCGAGGCGGGCCCAGATCGAAGCCGCCCCTGATCAGCATCTCCCCGACGCCGACCCCCACGGCCAGCCCGGCGAGCCCCACCAACGCCGTCCCGTCCCCGCCGCCGAGCCGAACGAAGACCCGCCACGTGCAGCCCAGGAACACCATCGTCCCGATCATCGCAAAGACGCCGAGCACGAAGCGAACGAGCGGCGCCGACCCGCTGCGGGGCTTGAAGCCGCCGAAGAGCAGCGCCGAGCCCAGCGCCCCCAGGACCATCGCCGGAATCTCGGGGCGGAAGTACTGTCCGACCGGGAACCGGTGCAGGCCGATCGCGCCCGCAATGTCCCGCAGAAAGCACGTCACGCACAGGCCGATGTTCGGCGGGTTGCCCAGCCTCTGCAAGACCGACGCCGTCACGCCGGTGACCGCCCCGACGAGCAGCAGCCCGACCCACGAGATGAAGAACCGCCCGACCCGTTCGCGAATACCGCTGTCACCCATCATCCTGTCCTTTCACGTGCCCCTTGCTCCACCATCCATGATAGCCCCGCCCCGCGTCGCTTCAAGGGTCGCGGAGCGCACGATGGCGCCGGACCACGCGGCGCATCCTGACACGTCGGGATGGCCGGGGACGTCCGTCCCCGGTAGAATCAGGCTCATGAGGCGAGGGTTCTGCTGCATCCTGGGTGTTGCTCTGGCGGGGGTCTGCGTTTCGACAATCGCCGGGGCCGGGGAGCCGACGTCGCAGGTGGACCGATCCCTGCGGCTGGTGAAGGGGGAGTTCTGGTTTCGACACGAGGGGGAGCAGCGGTTCCTGCTGGGACGGAATCCGACCGGGTGGAAGGTGGCGCAGCTTGCGACGCTGCTGAAGTGGGGCGCCGCGAGCGGGGAGCGGATCGTTCGCATCCAACTGCCGGTCGGGCGGAAGACGAAGACCGCGCCGGGGAAGCTCGATCCGGCGTGGGCGGAGCATTGGGAGAAGGTGTTTGACATCGCGGCCGCCGAGGGCATGCACGTGTTGCCTGTCCTCGGGGTGTGGGCGAGATGGAACGACGGAAGCAAGGGCGAGCCCTGGCACACGTGGAACCGCAACCCGTACAACGCGAAGCTCGGCGGACCTGCGAAGGTCCCCGCGGAGCTGCTGGCCGATACGGAGTGTCGCAAGCTCTGGCTGCAGTGGCTGGGGACGGTCGTCCGGCGGTGGCGGGGGCGTGAGAATATCCCGGGCTGGGAGGTGTTCTCCGAGCTGGACCTGATCACGGGGGCCACGGAGCAGGCGGGGGTGGACTTCATGCGGGCGGCGGCGAAGGTCGTGCGCGACGCCGATCCGAAGAAACGCCCCGTCACCGCGTCGCTGGCCGGCGTGCGCGAGTGGCCGAAGCTGTTCGCGGACGATTCTCTGGATTTCATTCAGGTGCACCCGTACGCGAATGTCCGGCGCTTCCGGGGGCGCCTGGACGAGTTGATCCTGCATTCCGTCCGGGCCAGACGCAAGCGGTACGGCAAGGCGGTGCTGATCGGCGAGTCCGGCCTGTCGGGCGTGCCGCTGAAAGACTCCCCGGCGAAGCTGCCGCGAGCGCCGGTCGGCATCGGGCACGCGATCTGAGCGGCCGCCGTCTCGGGGGCTGCGAGCGGGCGGATGCTCTGGTGGGAGGACGGGTACGACCAGTACTCCAAGGTCGATCTTCGCACGAAGTACAAGGACGCCTCCGCTCCGGTGGCGCGGTTCGTCGCGGGCGTGAACTACGCGGGCTTCCGCCCGATCGATGTGACGCTGACGAAGGAACTGTTCGGGGCCGCGTTGGGCAACAGCAGCATGGTCCTGGCGTGGTTCCGCGACGCGAAATGTGTGTTCCCGGATTGGCCCCTGCGCCGCATCGAGCCGCAGACCGTAGTCCTGACGATCCCCGCCGGGTCACCACCGGCGGCGCCCCGCTGGACCGTCACCTTCCACGACACAGCCACGGGCAAACCCATCTCCACGAAAGCCGTTCGGTTCGCCGCCGGCCGTCTCACCATTCCGCTTCCCGCCTTCGAGGGCTCGATCGCCTTGAAGGCTTGCCCCGTAGCTGCTCGGACGATCTCGAGTGAACGCGGTCCTCCGGCCTGAAAGGCCGAGATAGTGCAGCCCAGGGCAACGCCCTGGGAAACGAGCGGCGCCGCAGATGTCCAGCCCTGAAGGGGCGAAACCCCATCGTCGCCACTGCGCCCTTACAGGGCTTGCCTCCGGGCGACGAACGATGCCCCAGGGCGTTGCCCTGGGCTGTACTCTTGCAGCCCTTCAGACTGCTCTCCGGGCGGTTTGGTTTGGAAATCGCCTGCATTTTCTGGTACACAGAGGGGACCCGATGAGACAGGAGACCGGAGATGCGACTACGTCTGCCCCTGATCGTGTGTGTGTTGGTGTTCGCAGGCCTACTGCTGCCGGCTGACGGTGCGCCGGCCCAAGGCAAGGGCAAGGGCAAGCGGGGGGCAAAGAAGGCGTTCGTGCCCGCCCCGGCGTCGACGAAGCCCGTCACGACCGCCATCCCCAAAGATACCGTCACGCTGCAGTTGATCCTCCGCACCGTCGACATGAACACGAAGCGTCCGAGGGACTTGAAGCCCACGAAATGGGACGGGACGGTGACGCTTTCGCACGGGCGCGTGACGAGCATCCAGACGTGGCGCCGCGATCCGCGCGACAGCGTCGACGGGGCGAGTTGGAAGCTCTCCACGCACCGCCTGATCCCGCGGATGAGGAACCAGCTCGCGAGGGGCTACGAGAACATGCCCTTCCGCAACGCCGGGCTGACGGTCGAGTTGGCGGGAACGACCCCGCAGACGAAGGTGAGCTTCGCGACCGAGCAAGGCGACTTCTCGGTGACGCTCGCGGAAATTCCCTACGGCGTCCGCAAGAAGTGCCTCAAGAGCCTTGTTCAGGTCATGCGGATCCCGACTACCCGGGAGATTCTCGTCGCGCCGACGGAGGATGACTTCCCGTCGGCCGCCCTCGCGCCGGATGGATCGCTGTACGTCGCGTACGTCGCCTTCACGCACGGCAAGGACTTCCGGGCGAAACTGCCCGTGCCCAAGCCCATGGAGGACTTCAAGATCCTCGAGCAGCCCGTCGGCGGCGACCAGGTGCTGCTGCTGAAGCTCAAGGGCGGCCGGTGGACCGGTCCGCTGGCCGTGACGCCGACGGGGCAGGACGTGTTCCGCACCGCGACCGCCGTCGACGGGCGGGGCAGGGCGTGGGTGTTCTGGACCGCCAAGAAAGACGACGCGTGGAACCTGTTCGCGCGGAGTGTCTCGGGCGGGACGATGGGCAAGACGCTGCAGCTGACGGATACGAAGACGCCGGACATCTTCCCGGTCGCGACGACGGACAAGGCCGGCCGCGTCTGGGCGGCTTGGCAGGCGTTCGGCAAGACGAACTCGGACATCGTCGCGGCGCGA
>CAZEJA010000270.1:0-4997 GCA_964512215.1 uncultured Planctomycetaceae bacterium | reverse complement strand
CTTGAACGTGGTCGCGCCGTCGTCGGCGAAGCGGACGAAACAGTCGTCGCCGCTCTCGGGCGGCGTGTTCGGGGAGAAGACCACGATGTCGCCTTCGCGGAATGCCGGGGCCATCGAGTCCCCCACCACGCGGGCGGCGAAGGCCTGCGGGTCGTTGACGCCCGGGCAGGCGACGTACTCATCCGCGATGCTCGCGGGGTAGTCCAGATCGGTGAAGTGGTGGGGGTACCCGGCAGTGACGGAGTTGATGACCGGCAGGCCCCGCCCGGGCGGAATCACGCAGACGTTCGACCCCCGCTCGGGCGCCGCTCGTCCCGCGGTGTCCTGACGATACTCGTTCGCATCCAGAATCATGGCCTCTCCTTCCGCTCCTGACCCCGATATGGAGGAATGATACCTAACAGAACACGAACAGTCAAGCGTGGCGGGGAAGTCGTCCATCGCAGCCGTCCAAGCGGACGGGGGTGAAGCGGACGAGGAAGAGGTGTTGTCCGTCGCGTCGGTCGGGGGGGTACATCGCGGCGAGGGCTTCGTGGAGGGCGTCGAGACTCTCGAATCCGTCCGCACGGGCGTCGGCCTCGGTCAGGTCGTCCCACTTGACGGTCTCGACGGCGTCGATCCGCACTGCCCCCAGGCCCCGGACGGCGTGGACGCTGCCGACTCGAACGCGCCGGTGGCGCCAGTACCGCAGCGTCGTCCGCTTGGCGCCGCCGCGGATCGCGTCGAAGAACTCCTTCTTCATCATCAGCATCGGGCACTCCGGTCGGTTTTTCCCCGGTTTGTCGGGAAGCGTCGCGCCCGGCCGAACGTATTGCGGCCGGGGAATCCGTCCATGCCGTCACGACGTGCGACATCCTACTGGGACCTGCGGATCGACGCCACCGTTACGCGCCCGATCGCCCGCGACGCCGAGGCGCGGCGGATGGCCGAGACGTTCGGGCTCCACGGGCGGGCCGACGAGACGCTGTACGACGGCTTCCGCCTGCAGTTGCGAACCGGGCAGATCGTCGCGGTCGTCGGGCCTTCCGGGGCGGGCAAGAGCCTGCTGCTGGCCGCCGTGGCGCGACAGGTGCGCGGGGCGGTGCGTCTGCGACTGGCGGAGTTGAGCAAGGAGGGCCGTTCGGCCGCCGCGGTCCTGCGGGGCGGCACGCGGGAGGAGCGGCTGGAGATGCTGTCGCGCTGCGGCCTGGCGGAGGCGACCGCGCTGGTCACGCCCGCGCGGCGCCTCTCGGGCGGGCAGGTGTACCGTCTGGCGCTGGCCGAGGCGCTGCACCGGGCGAACGTGATAGCCGCCAACCCGCGCCGGCGCACGAAGCGCCCGCTCGTGGTGATCGCCGATGAATTCGCCGCGACGCTGGACTTCGCGACGGCGTCGGCGCTCTGTCGGCAGGTCCGCAAGCTCATCACCGGCTCGAACGTGTCCCTGCTCGCCGCCACGCCGCGGGCGGAACTGCTGGCGGTGCTGCGCCCGGACTGCCTGATCGTCAAGCCGCTGGGCGTACCCGCCCGGATCGAGAAGGTGGAGGGCGGTCGGCGGACATCCGCGCTGTCGGTCCGCGCGACGGACCCTTCCCGCTGGCCCGTCGAGCGGGGGCGCCTGCGCGATTATCAGGCGATGTCGCGGTTCCACTACCTCACGGGCCCGCCCGCGCTGCACAAGCGCGTCCACGTCATCCGCACCCCGCCCGCCGTCGCCGCCGTGGGAGGTCCGGACATCGCTGCCGTGCTGGTGGTCTCGCCGCCGCTGATGCACGTCCGCGGGCGGAACGTCGCGACGAACGGGCGCTACTATCTCGGCGACCGCCGCGCCGCCGTCGCACGCCTCAACGCCGAGGTCGAGGCGATCTCGCGCGTGATCGTCCACCCCGTCTACCGCGGCTGCGGGCTGGCCGTTCGCCTGATCCGCCACGTCCTGCGAACCCGGCAGCGCCCCATCGTCGAGGCCCTCGCCGCCATGGGCGCCATCCACCCCATGCTCTGCAAAGCAGGCCTGACCCACATCGGCAGCTTCCCCGGGCGACGCCTGCGATACCACTACTACATTCACTGCCGGCGAGGAAAACGAGGGCTGTCCCGTTGCTAGGGACTGCCTCGTACACAGCCCTCGGAATGACGAATGCGAAATGTTGAATGACGAAGGAATGGTGAATGTCGAATGGGGCGCCCATCTGGGGTAGGCGATCTTGCCATTCAACATTTGACATTCATTCGTCATTCGACGTTCTGCATTCGTCATTCTCCGACGTTCTGCCTCGGCAACAGCGTCCGGCTCGGCCTTCTCATGTTCTGCGGGTGCGTCGAAGGACCCTGGGCAACTGTCCCGATTTTGCTCGGGCGTTGCCACGTTGGGCATTTCTGTCTAGTATCAGTGCGTGTCAGATCTGAAGGTTCATCTCAACGGTCGGCTTGTGGATGCGGGCGAGGCGACGGTGTCGATCTCGGATGCGGGCTTCCTGCACGGGGCGTCGACGTTCACGACGATGTACGCCCGCGGCGGGGTGGTGTTCCGCCTGGACCGTCATCTGGCGCGTCTGATGGACACGGCCACGAAGATGCAGTTGCGGATGGACGCGACGGCGGGGTCGCTGGCGGGCGCGGTCGCGGAGCTGCTGGCTGCCAACGGGCTGCCCGAGTCCCGCGTGCGGATCACGCTGACGCCCGGCAGCGTGCGCGATCCCGACAGTCAGCCGACGACGCTCATCACGGCCGAGCCCGTGCCCGAGTATCCGCGCGAGTGGTACGAGCAGGGCATCACGGTGATGGTCTCGACGTTCCGCCAGGCCCGCAGCGATCCGACGTTCGGGTACAAGACCGGCTGCTACTTCCCGCGGATCTTCGCGATGCAGGCGGCCGCCATGCACGGAGCGAGCGAGTCGCTGTGGTACACGACGGACAACACGCTGGCCGAGGCGTGCTTCTGCAGCGTCTTCCTCGTGCAGGAGGGCACGGTCCGCACGCCGCCGCTGGACACGCCCGTGCTGCCGGGCATCGTCCGCGAAGCGACGTTGGAACTGTGCGACCGCCTGGAGATTCCCCGCGACGACGAGACGCCGCTGACCGTCCACGACATGCTGGCGGCGGAGGAGATCTTCCTGACCGCGTCGGTCAGCGGCATCCGCCCGGTGGCGCACGTCGAGGAGCACACGGTGGGCGACGGGACACCGGGGGACGTGACGCGGAAGATCATGGGGGCCTATCGCGAGCTGCTGGATACGGAATGTTCACCTCGGGAGGCGGGGAGCGAATCATGAAGGTATCGGATGTGGAACGGGCGCTGCAGTCGCTCGCCCCGACGGCGATGGCCGCCGAGTGGGACAACGTGGGGCTGCTCGTGGGCGACCGGACGGCGACGGTGCGGAAGCTGATGCTCTGCATCGACCTGACGGAAGACGTGCTCGCCGAAACCGCCGCCGCGAAGGCGGGGATGGTGATGGCGTACCACCCGCCGATCTTCCAGGCGGTCTCGCGCGTCACGGCGCACGATGAGCCCGTGGTTCACGAAGCCGTGCGGCGCGGGATCGCGGTTTACTCGATGCATACCGCGCTGGACGTCGCGCCGGGCGGGACGAACGATGTGCTGGCCGACGCGATGGGCATGACGCGCCGCCGCCCGCTCGAGCCCGTCGTCCGCCCCGGACAATGCAAGGTCGTCGTCTTCGTGCCCGGCGATGATCTGGCCCACATTTCGGAGGCTGCGTTCGCCGCCGGGGCGGGGCTGATCGGGAACTACCAGGATTGCGCGTTCTTCGCGCACGGCATCGGAACGTTCTGCGGCGGCGAGGGCACCACGCCGACGGTCGGCCGGGCCGGGCAGCAGGAGTTCGCTGAGGAGCTTCGCCTGGAGGTGGTCGCCCCGCAAACGAAGGCCCCCGCGGTGGTGGCCGCTATCCGGTCGGCGCACAGCTACGAAGAGCCCGCCATCGACGTCTACCCGCTGGAAGAGCATCCGGAGGGATACGGCATGGGGCGCGTGGGCACGCTGGGTCGTCCCGCGACGGTCCAGACACTCCTGACCCGCGTCAAGAAGGCGACGGGCTTGAGCAAGCTGCTCGTCGCGGGCCGGCCCAGCAAGGCGCGGGGCGTCAAGAAGCCCGCCCTCGTGCAGACCGTCGCCTGCGGGGCGGGGTCGTGCGGCAAGCTCTACCAGGCCGCCGCTTCGGCAGGGGCGACGTTCTACCTGACGGGCGAGATGCGCCACCACGACGCCCTGGCCGCCGAGGCGGCGGGGCTCACCGTGGTCTGTCTGGGACATTCGAACTCCGAACGCATCACACTGCGGAGTCTCGCCAACCACCTGAAACTGCTGGCCCCCAAGCTGCAGGTGGTGCAGTCGAAGCAGGATCGCGATCCGTTCGAGATAGCGTAGGAACTGGTAACCCGGTATCGGGTAGCGGTAATCGGGAACGGCGGGGGGTGTTGCCAACCCCAGTGATGAGGACCGTACAGTGACATCGAGCATGCATCGTCGGGAGTTTCTGAGGAATGTTGGGGTTGGCGTGGGGGCGGCGATGGCGCCGGGGGTGGTGCGTGGTGCTGCTAAGCCGCAAGCGGCGGGGCGTCTCAACATTCTGTGGATCACGTGCGAGGACATGAGTCCGACGCTTGGGTGCTATGGGGATGACTATGCGACGTCGCCGAACATTGACCGCTTCGCGAAGGAGTCGGTGCGGTATACGCATGCGTTTGCGTCGGCGCCGGTGTGCTCGCCGGCGCGGTCGTGCCTGATCACGGGCGTCTACGCCAGCAGCCTGGGCACGGGGAACCTGCGGTCGAGCTTCCCGATTCCCCCGGAGATGAGGGGCTTCCCAGCCATCCTCCGCAAGGCGGGCCACTACTGCACCAACAACGTCAAGACCGACTACAACACGAGCGACCTCCGCGCGATCGTGAGCGCCTCCTGGGACGCCTGCAGCGGCAAGGCCCACTGGCGCGGCCGCGGGAAGGACCAGCCGTTCTTCGCGATCTTCAACGACACCGTCCCGCCCCAGTCACGGTCG
>CAZEJA010000269.1:0-5049 GCA_964512215.1 uncultured Planctomycetaceae bacterium | reverse complement strand
GGGTGCAGCGCGTCGATCAGTCGGCGGACGATCTCGTGCAGAAGCTCTGTTGACAGTTCCTTCATACCGTTTCTCCAGGAGCATTATCCTCCGGGATGCTCAGAGGTTCAAGGGCTGGGACCTCGCCGCGTGCTGGAAGTCAGGGGAGCTTGACGACCCGGACGAAAGAGATCGTCGCGTCGCCGCCGGTCGCCTCGATCACGGAATGGTGGTACGGAGTCTCCGTGTAGGGAGTCGTACTGGAATCCTACTCCGCAGAATGCACGAGCGTGCTGCCGATGCTCATCCGGATATCTTGCCCGGCGGGCGACTGGTCTGCTTCAGCTTCTGCTCGAACTTCGTCATCGCCGTCGCAAGCTTCTTGACGATGTCGGGGTTCTGTCCCGCGACGTTGGTCTTCTCGCTGATGTCCGCGTGCAGGTCGTACAGGATGAATCCACCGGGGGCAGGCTTGGCGCCTTTCTTCTTCCTCCCGCCGCCGCCTTTGCGGAGTTTCCACTTGCCCACCCGGACCGCCTGCACGCCGCCGCCGCGGAGGTAGAAGAACGCCTCGTGCGGGCTCGTCGCGCCGGGCTGCCCCGACATCAGCGGCCAGATGTCCTTGCCGTCGATGACGCGGTCGGTCGGAATCTTCGCGCCCGCTCCGGCGAGTTTCGACAGCGTCGGCAGCATGTCGATGGTCGCGGCCACCTCGCTGCAGACCTTGCCCGCGGGGATCTTTCCGGGCCAGCGCATCAGGCAGGGCTCGCGCATGCCGCCTTCGTACGTGCTGAACTTCCCGTCCCGCAGCGGCAGGGCGCACCCGCCGGCGGCGCCCTTGCTCAGCCACGGACCGTTGTCCGACGTGTAGACGACCAGCGTGTTCTCGTCGATGCCGAGCTTCTGGAGCGTCCGGATGATCTCGCCCGTGGACCAGTCCATGGCCTCAATCGTGTCGCCGTACAGTCCGCGGGCGCTCTTGCCTTTGAACGTCGACGCGAACAGCGGAATGTGCGGGAAGGTGTGCGGCAGGTACAGGAAGAACGGGCCGCCCTTGTTGGCGGTGATGAACCGGATCGCCTCGGCGGTGTATCGTTCCGTCAGCGTCGACTGGTCGCAGGGGTACTCGACGATCTTCTCATCCCGCATCAGCGGCACCCAGTTCTTCTTGGGCTTGTCGGTGCGCATGCGGTCGAGCGTCATGCCCTCGAGGAACGTCGCATCGTCGGCGACGTCCATCTTCACGTCGACGGTCATGTCGTTGCTGTAAGGGATGCCGTAGTAGCTGTCGAACCCGTGGCGCGTCGGCAGGAAGGGCTTGTGATGTCCCAGGTGCCACTTGCCGATGCACGCCGTCGCATAGCCCGCCGACTTGAGAATCTCGGCGATGGTGACCTCTTTGGAGTTCAGCCCCACGTTCGAGCGCGGAAACAGCACGCCGGGCAGGCCCACGCGCTGGGCGTAGCACCCGGTCATCAGCCCCGCGCGGCTCGGCGTGCAGACGGGCGCGACGGAGTAGAAGTCCGTGAACTTCATGCCCTCTTTCGCCATGCGGTCGAAGTTCGGCGTCTTGATCTTCGGCGACCCGAAGCACCCCATGTCCTGGTAGCCCTGGTCGTCGGCGAAGATGATGATGAAGTTCGGCTTGGACCCCGCTCGCGGTTTCGCGGAACGCGCCGCTCGTGGGATCACCGCACCGGCCGCACCACCCGCCACCAACCCCAGGAAGCTCCGCCTCGACACAGATCCTCTACGATTGCTCACGTCGCTCTCCTTCTGACTCGGTTCTACTCGCCCGCATGGGCGGGGAGTTACTTGATGATCACTTCAATGCTCTGCCCGGCCTCGACCGTCACGCCCTTGCCGAGCGAGACCGTCAATCGCCCGTCTTCGAGCGTGTGCGTCGCCTTCACTTCCCTACCCGCCGCCGTCACCGTCACGTCGCTCACCGCGCCGTCCGGGGCGAACACGAGCGTCGAAGCCGTCAGTGTACCGTCCCGCACGTCGATTCGCTCGGTCTGTTTCCCGCCCGCGCGGGTCTGCGTAAACACGCCCCAGCCCTCGGCGGCCGTGAAGAACGAGCGGTGATCCTCGGGCTTCCACAATGGGCGGAAGCCGATCACGCCGGCCGGTCCGTCGTAGATGAAGCCCTGGCTGGCCGTCAGCATCGACCAGATGCTCATCGGGCGGGCGTAGAACTTACCGCACTCGTCGTCGCCGAACGGATTGCCACTGTATCCCCACGCGGACCGTCCGCCCTTCAGGTCGCCCGCGAGTGCCGTCCGCAGGCGCCCGTCGTAACGGTCATAGGCGGCCTTGACGACCGCGAAGCCCTCGGTCAGCAGCCCGGCCTGCACCATGGCCGCCGCGGCGGAGTATTCGAAGCCGCTCATCACCTCGTCGGCGTAGCGGATGTGATTGGGCGGGCGGTCGCCCTTCGGCCAGCAGATCATCTGCAGCCCCGCATCCTCGTCGGCGACGAACTTGCGGGGCCGCTGGGGCACGCCGCGGAAGTCCATCCGGAAGTTATGCTTCAGCAGCGCCTGCAGCGCCGTCCGGACGCGTTCGGGCGGGTACAGCCAGCCCAGATCCAGCTCGTGCGCCCACCACTGCCCGAGCATCTGGTCGATGGCGCAGCCGTTGTTGTAGTCCTGCCTCCTCTGTGGGTCGGGAAGTTGAATGTAGTATTCCCCGTTCCAGAGCGTGGTGTCCTGCTTGGTCTCGCCGGACAGGCGAATCTTCCGGTAGCGTTTCGCGACGTCGTCCTGTCCCTGGAGAATCGCCATCCGTTCCGACGCCGCCAGCGAGGCCAGGTACATCCCGCCCAGCCAGGTCGTGCTGCCGCCGAGTTCGCCGTCGAGCGTGTTATGCTGCGCCCCGGCAAGCACGCCGTCTCCATCGGCGTCCCAGGTCTTGATCAGGAAGTCCATCGCCTTCCGCACCCGCGGCCAGTGTTTCTTCAGCCACGCGCCGTTGGCGCTGAGGCGGTGTTCGCGATAGGCGCCCAGCACCGTTCCACACGTGCCATCGAACGCTACCTTCGGATTGCCCTGGCGGAAGGGGATGCCGCCGTCGTCCTTCTGGTGCGACAGTTCCTGCTCGCGCATCCGGCGGCCGATCTCCGGGAACAGGCGGGCGTGCTGCTGCGCGTAGTGCCACACGTGGCTGCAGTTCCCGAAGCAGCACCCGCTGGCGCGGTTGCAGCCTTCCCAGCCGCCGAAGTAGCCGCTCTTGGCCCAGAAGCACGTGCGGCTGCGGAGGACGGCCGCTTGCGAACTGATGCGGTCCAGCAGCCAGACCGGCAAGTTCGACTCGTACAGGCAGTCGTGGTAGAGGCGCGTCTTGCGGGTCAACGCGGGCAGGTTCTCCGCCAGCCACTTCGCGACGGCCTTGGCGTTCGGCCACCAGTTGGCGTACATATTCCCGTTGCCGCCCCAGCCGCGAGTGCCATTGTGGGCGTTGGGGAAGTGCCACGTCAGCAGGAAGGTGACCGTCAGCTTCCGCCCGGGCTTCAGCGTGAAGGAACTGGCCAGCGCGCCGTCGACGGTCCGCCCGGCGGGGGAGGGGGCGGTCTTGTCCGGGCCGGTCAGCATTCCGTTGTCGGCAAGATCGGCCGCCAGCGTCGCCAGCGTGTCCCACGACGCAGTTGCCGACACTCGATCGCCCAGCACCGCCAGCGCCATGTCGCCGTAGGCGACATTCTCTCTTGGTATGTCGGCCGTCATGTGCAGGACCATCGCCTCGCCCTGTTCGACGACCTCATTGCGGTTCGCGCCGTAGCGACTGTGCTTGCGCCCGAGGATTCGGGCATCCTGCACGGGCTTGCCCCGCGGCGTGGGCATGGCCGTGTAGCCCACCGCGTTCTGCTGCGAGGCGAGCAGCGTCACGTCCGCGGGCTTGGCGCCCGTGTTCTCCGCCGTCACGTTCAGCACGACGCACGGGGCGGCGGAACTCTTCGCATCCAGCGGAATCAGCGGGCTGAACGCCTCGAGCGAAACGCGCACGGACAGCGCCTCGTCCTCAAAGTCGTACCACCCGAACGGATACTCGCCGCGGAAGGCGACGGACTTCATCGGCGCGAAAGGCCCGCGGGGTTCCGTCTGCAGGGCGCGGACGATCGGCCGGCCGCCCGCCGCCTTCGCCCGGACCGCGAGGAAGCTGTGCGGGATGAACACCTGGTCCATGTTGTTGAAGATCTGCCAGATCCGCAGCACGCCCTGGCCGTCGATCTGGATGCACCCGCTGCCGTTGCCGCCGATCGGCATGCTGATCGCGCCGAGGTGCTCGCCGCGATACACCCGCGTCTGCCCCCGGGCGAACAGGAGTTTCGGATCGGTCAGTGACGCCAGCCTCTGCTGTCGTTCGGCAGCGAGTTTCTCAGCCATCGCTCTTGCCTCTTCCTTTGCCCGCGCGATGCGGGCCTTCTCGAGCTCCGCGCGCTCGGCGTACCGCTTGATCGTCGCGGCCGCGTCGATCTTCCCGACGGCCTGGAAGTCGTCGAACGTCACGTGCCCCCAGCCTGTCCTGTGCATGTCGACGATCTTGAGGAACACCTTCTTGCCGATCAGATCCTTCACGTCCCACGTGATGCGCCGCATGATCTCGGCGTTCTTGCCGCGGGCCTGGAGCTTCTCCGTCCCGTCATAGGTGCAGAGGGCGACGTACGTGTCGTCGTGTCCGCCGGCCCCGATGAGGAACGACGCCGTCGGGCCGCTCAGCACGAACACGGGCGACTCGATCACGCCGGTCTGGTCGTCGCTCCACCGGTCGTCGGGGAGATTCGTCGTGTTGAGGAAGTACTTGCCCTCCTTGTTCCACATCCGCCCCCAGCTCGCCTTGTTGCGGAACAGTTCGCGGTCGCAGACCGGCAAGGCGAAGCTGCCGTCGAAGATCTTCCAGCCCTGCAGGTCGCCGGTCTCAAAGTTGAAGTGGATCTTCCCGTCGGCCTTCGGCACCGGTGCGGGCGCCGGCTTGGCGGCAGGTTTGGCGGCAGGGGGAGGGGGGATCTCCGGCGCGTCGGGCTCAGGTTTCTGCATGGCCAGGCCGACGCTGCAGTTCAATGCGATCCAT
>CAZEJA010000268.1:0-5064 GCA_964512215.1 uncultured Planctomycetaceae bacterium | reverse complement strand
GATAGCCACACAGGCACACGCGACGAGAATGCCAACCGAAACTCGTTTCAACTCCTTTCTCCCATCCATCCGTGGGAGTGCTCGCCAATATGGGGGCCTCCAGGCCTCGCTTCTCCTCTTGAGCAAGCCCATGATACCCCGGAATCCGAATCTGTCAAGCGATTACCTGATAAAAACTGAGAATGTGCCGTATCGGCTCTCCGGCAGGAGCGCAGGGGGCATGACGGGTGTGTTTCGGGCGTCGCGGCGCGGCGGGTTAGTAGTCCCGCGGCTTCTCGTGTTCGTAGAAGAACTTGGCGATCTGGTCGGCCATCTGAGTGGCCATATCCCGCGCCATGGCGTCGCCGAAGCCCGGGGACGAGTCCGCCATCGGGGGAATCTCCACGGGTTCGGCGCGGTGCCCGTCGGGGTCGTCCTTCGGCCACATGCGGACCTCGGCCGGATCGGACGTCCTGGCGCTGACCACGCGAACGGTTGTCTTCAACTGCCCGTGCCACAGCGGGCTGATGTCGTCGTCTTTCACGGAGAACTTGTCCACGCGGACGTAGAGGATGACGTCGGCGCCGAGCTTCTGCCCGACCTGGTTGACGGCCAGGCGGTTGAACTTCGGTGTGACGGTGATCAGGTCGAGCAGGTCATCGTAGGGGATGATGCTGTCGGCGACATCGTTGTCGACCAGCATGCGGTTCAACTGTCTGGTCAATTCCTGCTTGACCGGTTCATGGACCGTGCCGTGCTGCAGGTCGTCCACGAAGACAAGGAACTTCTTGCCCGAAGGGGGTTCGTAGAGGGCGGGCACCTTCTCGGGGCCGGAGATTGCGACGCCCAGATAGGCGAGCACACCGCAGCCGTGCAGGCAGAACGCCGACACGAGCAGCAACGACAGCAGGATCGATCTCGTGGGGTGAGTGTTCATTCTTCCAGGGGCACCTCATAGTCGTAGAACTTCTTGACCAGCATGTCCGCGAAACGGCTGTCCGTTTCCTTGCGGATGATTCTCAGATCGTCGGCCAGCCGCCCCGTGCCTTTCTCGGGGAACACGACCCGGAGATTGTTGCACTGCCACACCCGCGCTTCCTGGGTGGGCTCCGTCGCGGTCTTGTAGAGCGACGCCTCGGCCGTCACCATGCCTCGATACAGGTTCAGCGTGCCCGGTTCACGCATGGTGTACCCCACGAGCGCGACGTACAGGACGTAATCGGCGCCGAACACCTTGCCCAGTTTCGTCCGGGGCATCTCGTCCCAGTTGACGTTCTCGTGCTGGTACTTCAGCACGCGGGCCGGGGCGATGACGGTGACCTTCTTGGGCTTGCTGAGGCCCTTCTTTTTCGTCACGTTCTCGCGAAGCTCGTTCGCGATCAGCGCCGTGAGCCGCTGCTGAACGTGGGGATACTCGTAGAGCACGCCCTGATCGGCGAAGATCACGATCGCCACGCTGTGCCCGGGCAGGCCGTCGAACTCGGCCTCCACCTCTTTCTCCGAGGTGGACGCGAAAAGCCAGGCCGCATACCTTACGCCGCGGCAGCCCGCGAGCATCGGACCGGCCAGGAGCATCAGAGTCAGGATTCGTCCAGCCATGCGCTATCCTTTCCCGCCGAGCCGGCGGGTCGTTATCGCAACGGAAATTCGCCCGCGGCGACCCCCGCGGCCACCTTCCAGCCCCATCCCGCCAGCACGCCCACGAGGGCGCCGCAGATCCACCAGACCGGCGAGGGAAGCCTGCCCAGCAGGTTCCTGCCGGTGCTCAGTTCCGTCAGTCCCACGATGCCCAGCAGGACCGCGCCCGCAAACAGCGCCACGCCGAACGGATGCGCTCGCCCGGCCGTCGCGAGGTCCGCATGGGCCATCGCAGCCATCGACGTCGTCATCCCGCAGGTAGGGCACGGATACCCCGTTCGGGCCAGGAACGCACACGCCGGAAGCGAGAGCTGCCGGTGCGTTCCGAATCCGCCCGAATACGGCGCGAGCAGGGCGGCCGTCAGCAACGCCGCGGTCGCCAACAGGACGATCGCCGCCCCGCGCAGACGCAACCACCGCCCGGACCATGCGGGGGGATCGAGAGTGGCGGGATGTCCGTACTCGGCGTCCAAAGGCACCTTCCACAAGACCGTATCTTACTTCCCGCCCCCTGCGCAGGTCAAAGGGAAACAAACGGCGGCAACGGGCAACAGGTAACGGCAACACCCCTCCTGCGCCAGGGGAGAGAGCCGCGACCGTGAGGGAGCGGACCCGCTCCCACTCAGAGACCCCCCGGCACGCTACCGCATCGTCTTCACGCGGATGCCTCCGACGCCGAAGCGAACGCGGATCCAGCCGTTGCGGGACGTGGCGTAGAACCGCCCGTCGGCGTCGATCCGCTGGTAGAACTCCCGGGCCGCTTCGCCTCCGGACGTGGGGGCGCGCAGCCGTCGGGCGCTGCTGACCAGGACGAACGTCGGGGCGACGGCGTCGAAGAAGGCCGGAAGCTCCTTCTCCCATCCGCCGTGGTGCGGCAGGACAAGCACGTCGGCCCCCGCGCCGCCGTCACGCGTCAGGTCGGCCTGCCCGATCGCGTCCAGGTCGCCGGTCAGCAGAATGCTGCGGCCGTCGCAGACCACCCGCAGGACGAGCGACGTGTCGTTGACGGACAGATCGTCGCGCCGCTGCGCAGGCGGCCAGAGGACTTCCACGCGGGTGCGGTCGTCGATCTCCACGGTCTGCCCCGCGGAGAGGCGGACGACCTCCACGCCGCGTTCGGCCAGCAGCGACATCAACTCTCCGACGGCAGCGGGGGGCTGGGATTCGGCAGCGAAGTAGTCGTTGAGGTACACGCGCCGCGGGGCGCCGCCGCGGCGGGCCGACGCCGCCAGCACGTTGAAGTGGTCTGTGTTGGCGTGGGATACGAAGGCCCTCGCGGGGCGCGGCAGGCGCAGTTCGCGCAGCAGGGGGCGCAGCACCTGTTCGTACCCGTCGAAACCGCTCCGCGTGCCCGCGTCGAGCAGGACTGTCTCGCCCGAGGGCGTTCGCAGCAGGGCGCACTGGCCGTCGCCGACGGCGAGCAGGTGCAGTTCGGCCTCCGTCGGCGGGGGCGCGTCGCGCTGGGCCTGCCACGTGACGGCCGCCACAGCCAGCACAGCGACGGCCGCCCAGATCGTGAGCCGTCGTGAACGGCGCCGGACGACCAGCAGGATCAAGGCTGCATAGCACAGCACCGCCCAGCCGGGCCCGAGGGGACGAAGCTCGAAGCTCAATCCGGGCAGGGCCTCCGTCGCCTCGACGAGCCCTGCCAGTCCGTTGGCGGCCTGGCCGGCCAGACGCCCGAAGGCGTACGAGAGATTCGGCATCGGCCAGGCCAGCGCGATGGAGATGTAGCCGGGCACGAGCACGGCGAGCACGACGGGGAACAGCACGAGGCTCAGCAGCGGCGCCCAGGGGCTGAACAGGCCGAAGTGGACGGCCACCAGCGGCGCGGCGGCGAGGTAGGCGGTCAGGCACATCGTCACGCCGCCGATCGCCCAGTCGGCGGCGCGGACGTACAGCCACCTTCGCGGCCCGCGCGGATCGCGGAAGACCATCAACCCGCGCCGGCCCAGCCAGCGCCCGAACAGCATCCGGCGGACTGGATCGTGTCCGATGACCAGTCCCGCGACGATGGCGAAGCTCAACTGGAACCCCGCGGAGAACAACTGCATGGGATCGACGGCCAGCAGGACGATCGCGGCGGCGGCCAGTGCGTTCAGGGCGGCGTAGCGGCGCTGCGAGATCGTAGCGAGGCACAGCGCCGCAGCCATCAGGGCGGACCGCAGCAGCGGCGCCCGCGGCTCGGCGAGAACGACGTAGGCGGCCAGGATGATCAGTACGGCCGCCGCGGCGCGACGGGGTGTCAGCGACGCCAGGCGGCAGAGCAGGTAGATGAAGCCCAGGAACACGCCCAGGTGCAGCCCGGAGATGCTCAGGAAGTGCGCCACGCCCCCGCGGACCATCGCCCGGTTCAGCCCTCGCAGGGCGGGGTGGCGCTCACCGAGGATCAGGGCGTTGACGAGTCGCCCGCCTCGGACGTCGCCGCAGTCGAGCAGGTGCTGCCTCGCGGAGGACCGCACCTGCCAGACCGCCCGCCCCAGCCAGCCGCCCGGCGTTTCGCTGCGAACGGTCACGCCGTCGGCGCCCGGGACGGTGACTTCCACGAGCGTGCCGCTGTTCCGCGCCACGGCCCGCCAGTCGAACTGCCCCGGGTTATTCGGCGGCCCGACGCGTCCGATCCAGCCGACCAGGTCCACCTCCTGTCCGGCGGCGAGATGGTCGACCGGCTGTTGCACCGTCACCCGCGCCAGCCCGCCCGCCGGCTGGATGCCTTGGCCGCGAAGGAGAATGCCCTCGACGCCGAGCACGAAGCTCGTTCGCGGGGGGCGGCGCCAGCCTTGCGCGACGCCCGCGTCGTCTCCGTAGATCTGCGGGGCGGTCACAATGCGTCCCCGAACCGTCGCGAGGCGCCTGCCTTCCCCGGCGTAGTGGACGATGTCGTCGTCGCGGACGCTGAAGCAGACCGTCCGGACGTAGACCGCCCCGAGCGAGAAGATCGTGACGGCCAGGCAGACGCCCGTCAGCAGGTGGAATCGCTTGAGCGGGAACGTCCCGACGGCGGCGATCAGCGCGGCGCTGCCCGCAACGGTCCAGAAGCCCACGGGCAGGTCGGTGAATCGCCCCGCGACGATCCCGCCGATCATCGCCATCGCAACGGGCACAAGCGGCGCACGGATAAGCCTGCGCGGGCGAGATGAAAGGTCCCCGAATCCACTCATGGACGCCCATCATCCGGGCGCACGGGCAATCCGTCAATCCCAAATCATAAGAGCGCCTAAAGAGAGCCGCGCCCGTAAGGAAGCGGAACCCGAGCCGCGACCGTCAGGGAGCGGAAACCCACGCTACTGACTCAACACATATCGAACCGCCGCAGCCACCGCCTCTTCGGCATACAGATGCCTCCCACTTCCCCCGCGCGTCCAGACGCTTCGCTCGAGGTAGTCGCCCCCCTTGCGCAGGGCCCGTGTCGCATAGGATTTCATCTGATTCGCCGCCGTGCGCGGG
>CAZEJA010000267.1:0-5068 GCA_964512215.1 uncultured Planctomycetaceae bacterium | reverse complement strand
GCTCCCGGTCGGTAACAATCTTCGAGACGGCCTCCACGTTGGCGACCTTATACAGCGACGTCGTCGTGAACTTCGTGTGGTCCGCCAGCAGGATCGTCTCCTTGGCGTGCCCGACGGCCAGGCCGTACAGGTCCGCCCGCTCGATGTCGTTGGCGGTCAGGCCGAACTCCATGCTCAGCCCGTCGGCGCCGAGGAACGCGACATACCCGCGGAGCTTCTCCAGCGCCGCGGTCGTCAGCGGGCCGATTGTGTCCATCCGTTTCGGACGATAATGCCCGCCCAGGACGATCACGTTCAGGCCCGCGGTGTCCAGTTCCATCGCCAACCGCAGCGAATTGACCACGATGGCCAGCCCGCGGCGGTCGCGGAGGTGCGACGCCATCTCCAGGCACGTCGTGCCCGAGTCGATGAAGATCTGACTGTTGTCGGTAACCAGGTCCGCAGCCAGTTGGCCGATGATGCGCTTGGACTCGGTATTCCGCATCCGCCGGGCGCGGAACGCGTGGGCCGGGTCCCGCCGGGAGACAGCCCCACCGTGCACCAGCTCGATCTGCCCGCTGCCGGCCAGCGCCTTGAGGTCCCGGCGGACCGTAGCGGGGGAAACCTCCAGACCCGCAGACAGGTCCGTCACGGTCACGTGACCGTGTTCCAGAACTTCGGAGAGAATCCGCTCTCGGCGATGCTGCATCACGGCAAGGTCCTCATTGAGTGCCGGTTTGGCGCACGTTTCGCCAATACGTTCGTATTACAAACGATTGTGACAGAAATATCAATAGAAAAGTGCACATTTTTGCTTGACTGATAGTAACTTTATGATTACTTTCATTCATATAGTGGTGATTTTCTGTCAATCAAGGTGAGCCATGCACACGATTCGGATGCCGAAGGCGACGAAGACGATGGACGACGGGACCGTTGTCCAGTGGTATAAGCAGGAAGGATCCCCCGTCGAGACGGGCGAGCCGCTGCTCGCGATCGAGACGGTGGATTCCGGCGTCGAGGTGGCCTCGGGGGTCTCGGGGACGCTTCGGAAGATTCTCCTGCCGGCAGGGGCGTCGGCGCCGGTGGAGTCGCCGATCGCGCTGATCGGTAAGGAGAAGGCGAAGATCGACAAGGCGCTGAAGGCGGCGGAGAAGGACATTGCCGAAGTCGCCGAGGCGTGGGACAAGGCGCGGGCGGAGGCTACGGCGCCTGCGCCCGTCGCGAAGAAGACGACGCCGAGAGGCAAGCCCGCGGCAGCGCCGGTGGACAAGCCGGAAGCGCCTGCCCCTGTCGAGAAGAAGGCGGAAGAGGAGAAACCGGTGGAGAAGGACGTTCCCGCAGCGGCGCCGGGGGGTCCGGTGGTCCCGATTCTCATGCCCCAGGCCGGGCAGTCGATGGAAGAAGGCACGATCGTGGCGTGGCGCGTCCAGCCGGGCGATGCCGTCGCGGTCGGGCAGATCATCTTCGACGTGGAGACGGACAAGGCGACGGTGGAGGTCGAAGCCGTCGACGCGGGACGGCTGGCGAAGATCGTAGTGGCCGAGGGCGAGACCATCGAGGTCAAGAAGCCTGTTGCGTACATCGCTGACAATGATGCAGACGTTGACGCGGTGCTGGCTGCGGCGGGGGGAGCGGAAGAGACGACGCCGAGAGGCAAGCCCGTTGCCGCGCCGGCGGCGATGCCGCCAACTCCTGCTCCTGTGGCGCAGGTTCCTGCGCCGCCGGAGGGATCGGTCGTGCCGATCCTGATGCCCCAGGCGGGGCAGTCGATGGAGGAAGGCACGATCGTCACGTGGCGCGTCCAGCCGGGCGACGCGGTCGAGGTCGGGCAGATCATATTCGACGTGGAGACGGACAAGGCGACGGTGGAAGTCGAAGCGGTCGACGCGGGGCGGTTGGCGAAGATCGTGGTGGCTGAAGGCGACACGATCGAGGTCAAGAAGGACGTGGCATACCTCGCGGACGATGACGCAGATGTGGAGGCGTACCTGGCCTCGCAGGCGGCCGCAACCCCCGTTGCGGAGGCGGTGACGGCGGAAGCGACGCCGAGAGGCAAGCCTGTAGCGGCGCCTGCTGCGCCAAGTGCGCCTGCTGTGGTGGAGGGGGGGCGTGTGAAGGCCTCGCCGGCGGCGCGGAAGGCTGCGGTGCAGATGGGCATCGACCTGCGGACGGTGGGGCGGGGCAGCGGGCCCGGCGGGCGGATCCTGTCGACCGACGTCGAGTCCGCGACGGCCGTCGCGAGCGGACCGGTCCGCTACAAGATGACCGGCATGCGGAAAGCGATCGCCCGCAACCTGTCGTACTCGAAACAGCACATCCCGCACTTCTACGCCCGGCTGACGATCGACGCCGAAGCGATGTTCGCGTTCTACCGCGGCGAGAAGGCGAAGTACGCCTGCACGCTGAACGACGTGGTGACGCTCGCGTGCGGCAGGGCGATCCGCGAACTGCCCGCCTTCCGCAGCCAGATTGAGGACGACGAAATCGTCGAGTATCCGTCGGCCAACATCGGCATCGCGGTGGGGGTAGAGGACGGGCTGGTCGTGCCGGTCGTGATGGGCGTCGACCGGATGAGCCTGCAGCAGCTCGGCGTCGAGGCCCGTCGCCTGATCGACAACGCCCGCGAGGGCAAGCTCGAGAACATGGGCCAGGGCGTCTTCACCATCACGAACCTGGGCATGTTCGGCGTCGAAGAATTCTCGGCCATTATCAACCCGCCCGAGGCGGCCATCCTGGCCGTCAGCGCGCTGCGGGAGGACGTGGTGGTCCGCGACGGCGCGATGCGCCCGGGCAAGGTGATGACGATGACGCTGAGCACCGATCACCGCATCATCGACGGCGTGGTGGCCGCCCAGTTCCTCGCCCGCCTGAAGGAACTGCTGGAAGATCCCGCGCAGCTCGCGTAGGAATGCAGAACACGAAGCCGCAGACGATTCCCAAGGAACCATCCATGGCTGAACATGTTGACATCGCCGTGATCGGCAGCGGGCCCGGCGGATACATCGCCGCTCTCAAGGCCGCCCAACTGGGTGCATCGGTCGCCGTCGTGGAGGACAAGCCCTTCTTCGGCGGGACGTGCCTGAATTTCGGGTGCATCCCGTCCAAGGCGCTGCTGGCGTCATCGGAGCTGCTGCACCACATCGCCCACGCCGACAAGCTGGGCGTGACCGTCGACGGGCAGGTGGGCTTCGACTGGCCCGGAATCCAGAAGCGCAAAGACATTGTTATTAAGAAGTTGCGCGGCGGCATCAAGTCGCTGTTCGGCGGGCGCGAGATCAAGGCTTTCCAGGGGCGCGGCGTGCTGAACGGGCCGGGCAAGATCACCGTCACGCGCGACGGCGCCGACGCCGAAGAGATTACCGCCGACAACATCATCCTTGCGGTCGGGTCGGTCCCGTCTCGGATCCCCGGCTGGCCGGACGATCCGAACGTGGTCTGCACGAGCGACGAGGCGCTGCACTGGGACGCGCTGCCCAAGAGCCTGCTGATCGTCGGCGGCGGCGTGATCGGGTGCGAGTTCGCCTGCATGCTTCAGCCGTTCGGCGTGGACGTGACGGTCGTCGAGATGCTGCCCCGCCTGCTGCCGGAGATGGATGAGAGCCTCGGACCCGCGTTGGAGAAGATCCTCGCTTCCCGCGGCATCCGCTGCTTCACGGGCACGAAGGTGGAAGACCTCGCGGCGACCGGCGCCGGTGCGAAGGCCGTGCTGGACAATGGCGAGGCAATCGAGGTCGAGAAGGTGCTCGTCGCCACCGGAAGGCGCCCCAATACGGAAGGGCTGGGGCTCGATACGGTCGGCATCGAGACCGACCGCGGGTTCATCCGCGTCAACGACCTGATGGAGACGACCGCCAAGGGCGTCTACTGCATCGGCGACGCCAACGGGCGGTGCCTGCTGGCGCACGCGGCCTCAGCGCACGGCGTCGCGGCGGTCGAGAACGCCCTGGGCGCGAAGCACACGTTCGAGGCGCCGATCCCCGGCGCGGTCTACACGTTCCCCGAAGTCGGCGCCGTGGGCGTCACGCAGCAGCAGGCCCGCGCGGCCGGCACGCCGATCGCGGTCGGCATGTTCCCGCTGGGACACCTGGGCAAGGCGATGGCCGTTGGCGATAATGACGGGTTCGTCAAGGTCATCCGCCACCGCGAGTCGGGCGACCTGCTGGGCGTGCATATGATGGGACACAACGTCACCGAGTGTATCGCGGCGGCCGGGGCGCTGCTGCACCAGAAGGTCTCCGCCCGCGACGTAGCCGAGACGGTCTTCGCCCATCCGACCATCAGCGAGGCGCTGAAGGAATCGGCTGAGGACGCCCTCGGCATGGCGTTGCACCTGCCCCCGCGGAAGATCCACCAGGTCGTCGCCGGCGAGTGAGCTGCATACGGAATCCACCCCGGAGTTTCGAGGTCTCGAATGTCTGAATCCGTCCAGAACGCGCTGGCCGCCCTCCGCGGGCTTGGGAGTGTTGAGCAGATGCAGGACCTCGCGGCCGAAGGGGCCGCACCGGCCTCACGCCCGCGGGTGAACTCCCACGTGCATCTGCCGCCGAACTTCTCGGCCTTCGAGAGCATCGAACAGGCGGTCGCGCTGGCGGGGGAGCAGGGCGTCGGCGTGATGGGGGTGAGCAACTACTACTACCACGACGTGTACGGCGAATACGTCGAGCGGGCGCGCAGGTGCGGCATCTTCCCGCTGTTCGGGCTGGAGATCATCGCGCTGATCGACGAACTCGTTCGCGGCGACGTGCTGATCAACGACCCGGGCAACCCGGGGCGAATCTACATCTGCGGCAAGGGCATCACGCGGTTCGACGACCTGACGGACGAAGCGGACCGTCTCATGGGCATCATCCGCCGCAACGACACAGAGCGGATGGCGGAGATGACGGCGAAGCTGGCGGCGATCTTCGCCCAGCGCGGTCTGGACACGGGCCTCGACGACGCGGCCGTCACCGACATGGTCATGCGCCGCCACGACTGCCCGCGGGAACTGATCGTTCTGCAGGAACGCCACATCGCCCAGGCATTCCAGGAAGAGCTGTTCCGGCGCGTGCCGGCCGGGGGGCGGGTTGAGACGCTGGGCAGGATT
>CAZEJA010000266.1:0-5100 GCA_964512215.1 uncultured Planctomycetaceae bacterium | reverse complement strand
GCGACATGGAGTTGGGCCCCGTGCAGATCTGCAGCGTCTGCGGGCACACGATCGAGGGCGACGCCCCGGATACCTGCCCGGTCTGCGGATCGAAGAAGGAAATGTATATCACGTTTGCGTAATACGTTACGAAGCGCACGAAACGGGAACACGTTGACGGGGCGCTGAATTCGGCGGGAAATGGGCTGCGGTGCGGTCCTACAATGTCCTGGAAGGGGCGAGGTCGCGTATGCTTGAGGATCTCCAGAATATCGCTGTGGACTTCTGGACCGTGCTCGGTCAGATGTCGCCTTACCTGCTGCTGGGCTTCCTGACGGCGGGCGTGCTGTCGGTGTTTATCTCCCCGGCGTTTGTCGAACGCCACCTCGGCGGGCGGAAGTTCTGGTCGGTCGTGAAGGCCTCGGCGCTCGGCGTGCCCCTGCCGCTGTGCTCGTGCGGCGTGATCCCCGTCAGCGCGTCGCTGCGACGCCACGGCGCGGGACGGGGGGCGACGACCGCGTTCCTGATCTCCACGCCGCAGACCGGCGTGGACAGCATCTTCGTCACCTACAGTCTGCTGGGCGGCGTCTTCGCGATCTTTCGCCCGATGGTGGCGCTGGTCAGCGGATTGATCGGCGGGTTCGCCGTCGGAACGTTGGACACGGACGGAGACGCCGAAGCCGACGCCCCCGTGAAATGCGAGGCCGCCTGCTGCAGCGGCGCCGACGAAGGCGGACGCCTTCGGCGGGCGCTGTCGTACGGGTTCGGTGCGCTGCCCAAGGACATCGCCAAGCCCCTGCTGGGGGGACTGATCATCGCAGCGCTGATCTCCGCGCTCGTGCCGAAGAATCTCTTCGCGGACTATCTCGGCGGCGGCATCGGCGCGATGCTGGTGATGATGCTGCTGGGCATCCCCGTCTACGCCTGCGCGACGGCGTCCGTGCCGATCGCCGCAAGCATGATCACCGCGGGCGTCTCGCCCGGCGCGGCGCTGGTGTTCCTGATGACGGCGCCGGCGACGAACGCCGCGACGATCGCGACGGTCTGGAAGGTCATGGGGCGGCGGACGGCGCTGCTGTACCTGGGAACGGTGGCGCTGACGGCGCTGGGCTCGGGCCTGCTGCTGGACTACATCTTCACCACGCACAACATCTCGATGCAGATGGCCCACGAGATGCTGCCGGAATGGTTCAAGGTCGCCTCCGCTCTCGCCTTGCTGGGCCTGCTGGGGTTCGCCGTCTTCCGCCCCACCCACACGCACGATCATGCTCATGAGGACGAGGACGAACACGACCATGGTCACGACCACGATCATGAGGAACTGGAGTTGGCCGTCGGGGGCATGACGTGCAGCCACTGCGCCGACAGCGTCCGCAGGGCGCTGCTGGAGACGGCGGGGGTGGAGTCCGCCGACATCGATGTGTCCGCCGGGCGGGCCCGAGTGGTCGGCGTGGCGCTGGCGCCCGAAGGCCTGCTGCAGGCTGTGCGGAGCCTGGGGTTCGACGCCGAACTCGCCGGCGGCTCGACGGGAGAGTGACGTGAGCGTCTGGCTGCGAATCCTGATCGGGGCGGGCATCGGGCTGGCGGCGGGAGGCGGACTGGCGCTGATGGGGCGCATCCGCACGCGCGGCGCCCCGGCGCGCGGGGGACTGCTCCGCGGCGCGACGCTCGGAGTGGTGTTCGGGGCGCTGATCGCCCTGACGCTCGACGCGGGAATCCACAGGCCCGAGACGAAGCACCTGACGCCGATCGAATCACCGGAGCAGTTCGCAGAACTCGTTCTGGAGGCGGAAACACCGGTTGTGGTCGACTTTTTCTCGACGACCTGTCCCCCGTGTGGGCGGCAGGCGCCTATACTTGATCGACTCGCCGCTGAAACCAAGCCCCGCGCCGGTTTCGTGAAGGTGGACGTGGACGCCCTGCCGCAACTTGCGCGACAGTATAGGGTTGACGCGGTGCCGACCGTGATGCTGTTCGCCGACGGCCGCCCCGCCGGACACTGGGTGGGCGTAACGAGCGGCCCGGACATCCAGGCCGCACTGAATCCGCTGATGACTGCTTCGGCAGGAAAGGACGTTCCCATGGCCGAGAGAGAAGGACTGGTAACGCTGAAGGGAAACCCCGTCACGCTGCTGGGGAATGAAGTGAACGTGGGCGACGACGCCCCGGACGTCACGCTGGTAGGCAACGACCTGTCCGAGGTCGCGCTGTCGAGCTTCAAGGGCAAGGTGGTGATTCTGTCGGTGGTCCCGTCGCTGGACACGCCGGTCTGCGACACGCAGACGCGCCGGTTCAATGAGGAAGCCGACGCCCTGGGCGAGGACATCGCGATCGTGACGATCAGCACGGACCTGCCCTTCGCGCAGGCGCGCTGGTGCGGGGCGGCGGGCGTGGAGAAGGTGCAGACGCTTTCCGACCACCGCGACGCCGCCTTCGGGGAGGCCTACGGTGTGCTGATCGACGGCCTGCGCCTGCTGGCGAGGGCGATCTTCGTGGTCGACCGCGAGGGGAACGTGCAGTACGTGCAGTTGGTTGAGGAAGTCGCCACCGAGCCGGACTACGATGCGGCGCTGGCGGCGGCGAGGAAACTCGTGCACTAGTCCGCCCCGCATCCGTCCCTTGGGGACGGGCAGCGCGGAGGCGGTTTCGGTGCGAAACCCATTGGGCAAAGGAGTCACGTGATGGCGACGGAGCAACTGCAGGTCTTCAAGTGCGAGGTATGCGGGATTATCGTGGAGGTCCTGGACAGCGGCGCCGGCCACCTGGTCTGCTGCGGCAGGCCCATGCAACTGTTGGCCGAGCAGACGGAGGACGCCAGCAAGGAAAAGCACGTCCCGTTCATCGAGAAGACGGACGACGGCGTGAAGGTCACGGTCGGGCAGGCGGCGCTGCACCCGATGGAGGACAAGCACTTCATCCAGTGGATCGAACTGCTGGCCGACGGGCGGGCGTACCGCCAGTTCCTCCAGCCGGGCGACGAGCCCAGCGCGACGTTCGCCATCCAGGCCGACGAGGTCTCCGCGCGGGAGTACTGCAACCTCCACGGGCTGTGGAAGTCCTAGTTGACCCCGAGTGTGGACGACCAGCACGCAGCGACCTAGAATGATGAGCAAGCCGGCCGGCGCGGTGGTTCCGTCACCGCACGCGGCTGGAACAGGAACCACCACCCCCCGAACCTGAAACAGGCGCGGGGAAGAAAGGACCTGAACGATGATTTCTCAGAAAGTCGAAGAGGGCTTCAACGCCCAACTCAACGCGGAGACCTATTCCGCGTACCTCTACTGGTCCATGGCGGGATATTTCGAGTCGATGAACCTCAACGGCTTCGCGTCCTGGATGAAGGTGCAGGCCCAGGAGGAGATGGTCCACGCCACGATGTTCTACGACCAGATCAACGAGCGCCAGGGGCGCGTGAAGCTCGCGGCAATCGACGCGCCGGAGACCGAGTGGGACTCCCCGCTGGCGGCCTTCGAGGCGGCGTACAATCACGAGTGCCTGGTCACCTCCCGGATCAACGCCCTGGTGGACCTGTCGAGCGCGGAGAGCGACCATGCGTCGGCGGCGTTCCTGCAGTGGTTCGTTGCCGAGCAGGTCGAGGAGGAGGCCTCCGCGGATGCCGTCGTCCAGCAGCTCAAGATCGCCGAGGGCTCGCCCGAGGCGCTGCTCATGCTCGACCGCGAGATGGGCACGCGCGTATTCACCCCGCCGGCAGCGGGCGAGTAGCGCCAGGAATCCCCGCCGACCCATGTGGAGTTCTCGATGAAGGATGTGTTCAAGGCAGCCAAGGTCACGGACCGCGTCTACTGGGTCGGGGCCATTGACTGGGTCACCCGCGACTTTCACGGATACGCGACGCAGCGGGGCACGACGTACAACGCCTACCTGATCCTGGCCGACAAGGTCACGCTGATCGACCAGGTGAAGGCTTCCTACCAGGACGAGATGTTCGCGCGGATCGAGTCGGTGATCGATCTCGACAAGATCGACTACCTCGTGTCGAACCACGCCGAGCCGGACCACTCCGGGTGCCTGTTGGAGACGATCGCGGCCACCCAGCCGGAGAAGGTCTTCGCCTCGAAACTGGGCGTCAAGGCGCTGGAGGCCCACTACGGCATCGAGGGCATCGAGGCGGTGACCGACGGCGAGCAGCTCTCGCTGGGCGACGCGACGCTGACGTTCGCGGAGACGCGGATGTGCCACTGGCCCGAGAGCATGGTGACATACCTGCACGAGGACGAGATCCTGTTCAGTCAGGACGCCTTCGGAATGCACCTGGCGTCCTACGAACGATTCGCCGACGAACTGGACGCGACGATCCTGCAACACGAGGCCGCCAAGTACTACGCCAACATCCTGCTGCCGCTGTCGCGGTTCGTCACGAAGAGCGTGGAGAAACTCGCGGGCAGCGGGCTGAGCCTGAAGGTCATCGCGCCCGATCACGGGCCGATCTGGCGGCGGGACGCGACGAAGATCGTCGACCAGTACGCCGATTGGGCTGCCCAGCAGCGCACGAACAAGGCGGTCGTCGTGTTCGACACGATGTGGGCGAGCACCGAACGCATGGCGCGAGCGGTGGGCGAAGGCCTGGCCGCCGGGGGCGCCAAGGTTGTGCTCTTCGCGCTGAGCGGCTCGCACCGCAGCGACGTGGCGATGGAGATTCTCGACGCCGGGGCCCTGCTGGTCGGCGCCCCGACCGTCAACAGCGAGATGTTCCCCACCGTCGCCGACTGCCTGACGTACCTCAAGGGCCTCAAGCCCAAGGGGCTGATCGGCGCGGCCTTCGGTTCGTTCGGCTGGAGCGGCGAGGCGGCGAGAGACATCCGCGACGTCCTGACCGAGATGGACGTCGACCTGGTCGGCGAGCCCTTGCGAGTCACCTACGTTCCCGACGCCGACGTCCTGCAGCAGTGCTACGACCTCGGCGCCGCCGTCGCGGAGAAGCTCAGCGGCAAGTAGCGGGGGCGGCGTTTGACCTTGCCCCCTTCCGTGGAGGTCAGCAAAATAGGCAGGTGGTAGGGTGCCGTGGGCTGCGGCCGTCAGGCCGCAACCACGTGGCGCGGAGGCGAAGGCAGCGTGGTTGCTGCGCTGCGCTCCGCAAACGACGGCAGCCATCAATTCACG
>CAZEJA010000265.1:0-5112 GCA_964512215.1 uncultured Planctomycetaceae bacterium | reverse complement strand
CGGACAGCGAGACGCCGACCGGGCCCACGACGCCACAGGTCTACACAACGTTCTACCCGACGACCTACTTCGCCGCCCGCATCGCCGACGGCGCCGTCGAGGTCGTCTGCCCGATCCCCCCCGATGAGGACCCGATCTTCTGGATGCCCGACGCCGCCACTATCGCCGCCTACCAGAAGGCGGACCTGATCGTCATCAACGGCGCGCACTTCGAGAAGTGGGTCGAGAAGGTCTCCCTGCCGGCGGCGAAGCTGGTCGATACCGCCCTGCCGTTCGAGTCGCGTTTCCTGCGGTTCACCGGCGCCGTCACGCACAGTCACGGCGCCGGCGGCGAGCATAGTCACGAGGGCGTCGACGGGCACACCTGGCTGGACCCGGGGCTCGCCAAGATCCAGGCCGACCAGGTCCACCGGGCGCTGGCGAGGCTCCTGCCCGAGAAGGCGGGCGAGTTCCGCGGCAACCTGACCGCCCTCGCCGACGACCTCGATAAGCTCCACGAGGCCTTCGAGAACCTGTCCAACGCGATGAGGGGCGCCCCGCTGCTCGCGTCGCACCCGGCCTACAACTACCTCGCCAAACGCTACGCGTGGGACGTCACCAATCTGGACCTCGACCCCGAGCGGATGCCCGCCGACGAGGTGATCGCGGAGATCCGCGCCACGCTCGCCGACAAGCCCGCGCGGATCCTCCTGTGGGAATCGCCGCCGCTGTCGGAGATCGCCGAGCGCTTCGAGAAGGAGTTGAAGCTCGTCAGCGTGGTCTTCTCGCCCTGCGAACTGCTGACCGAAGAGCAGCTCCAGGCAGAGCAAGACTACATGAGGGTGATGCACGCCAACATTAACCGCCTTCGCGCCGCTCTGGAGAGATGACTCCGCCAGAGAGTGACGCCAACGTGGTCGGGACATGAACGGGGGCGTACAATGTAGTGACCCCTCCCAGGCGGCGATAGGTCCGTCCTCACGTTCACCCATCCGGAACGGACGGCCGCCGGAATCACTGCATCGTCGCACCGGGCACGAAGGGACCTGCCATGCCGTTCGCATACGCCATCGACGGCGAGAGTAACCTGATCAACCTGCGGATTACCGGCTCGTTCTCCGAAGGGCAGATCCGCGAGAACATCGCCCGGGTCAACGCGGACCCCCAATTCCGGAAAGGCCTCAATACACTGGCCGATATCTCCGACGCCCGGGCGGACATCGGTTACCAGCAGATGCGCCAGTTCGCGCGATACGTCGAGACGTTGCACGACGTGCGCGGGGAGTGCAAGTGGGCCATCGTCGCGCCGGCGGATGTGAGCTACGGCATGGCGAGGATGCTCGAGGCGCTGACGGACTCGCCCTGCATCCACATCCAGGCCTTCCGGTCGCGCGAGAAGGCCCTCCGCTGGCTGGGCCTGCCGGAGGACTACGCCCACGACGTCCCGCCGCCCGCGTAGCCCGGCAAGCTACCCGCCCAGCAGCACCTTCGCCTGCTGCTGCAGAGCCTTGTGCTTCTCCGGCCATCGCCCCTCCACGATGCGGCGGTAGATCTGCCTCGCGCGATCGTCCTGACCGTTGCGCTGCAGGAGTTGGGCGCGATCCCACAGGATCTGTGCGTTGTCCGGATCGCTCTGGAAGGCTGCGACGTACGCGCGATCGGCAAGGGCCGGTTCGTTCTGCCCCGCCAGCTCGGCCGCCAGCGCCACCCACTGCGACGGCTCGCCCGAACGACCGGCCATCGGGGTCGTCAGGTACGCCCAGGCCAACTCCTTCGCCCCAAGCTGCCGCAGCGCCGCAGCCGCCAGCCGGCAAGCCTGCGAAGGGTCGGCGTCCAGCGACCGCCACCGGTCCGCCGTCCGCACGATGCCCTCGACCACCTGCCGGGGCGGCTCGGGGTGCAGAGTCGCCATCGACGTCGCGAGCTGCCCGTACTGCTGCAGCAGATTCGTGTGATCGGCCCGGAAGGCGGGCAGGTTCCCATCCTTCGGGCGGAGGCTGTGCTCGATCTCCAGCGCCACGCCCATTCGCCCGGCCGCACTGGCCGTCCGCTCGCGCTGCGCGGCAATGTGCGCCCCCAGGCGCCACAGCCAGGGCAGCGAATGCGACCGCCGGCTTGCGAGCATGGTGGAGATGATTCCATCCGCCTCGGCCCACTGCCGGGTCTCGCTCGTCAGCCTCAGGGCCGCCATCGCCAGCGCCCACTGCAGCGTCGGCGGCGCGGCCGAGCGTGTCCGGGCCAGGACCGAGACCGCCAGGGGCGCGTCGCCCGCGTGGTGAACCTGCCAGGCCAGCACCGCCGCCGTCGAATACGCCCGGCGGGACAGCAGGGCGCCGAGCGTCACGTCGATCAGCCGCCGCCATGTTCCGTCCTGCGCGGTCGCCGCATGGAAGTCCTCGTCGACCGCCGGCAAGACGCCGCTTCGCAGCGCGTCGATGAAGAGCCCCGCGAATCGCTCGCGAGCTTTCGGGTCGTTCAGCTTGTGAAGCACGCGGGCGGCTTCGTATCGGGCGGCGTAGTTCATGCCCGGGACGTCCCGGAACCGCTCGAACGCCTCGACGAGCTTCGGGTACTCCGCCGACGAGCCCGGCGACGCGTGCGAGGCCATTTGCGCCAACAGCGCCCAGGTCAGCGGCGTGGTGCCCGCGACGCGGGCGTAACCCAGCACCTCGTTGTGCCACGCCGCCTTCCCCCGCGCTGCCTTGTCCTGCCCGGTGTGCCAGAGGCGGCGGAATCTCCCGAGGTCCTGAACGAAGCCCTGCCCCGCCGAGCCAACGTTGTCAAAGACTGCCGGGTTCTTTCCCTTCGCGAACTGCGTGCAGGCGGCGAGGTACCGCCCGACGGGCCGGCCGGCGTGTTCACGCGGCACGGCTGGATACTTGTCCGTCGCGGCGGCCAGTACGTAGAAGCCGAGCCGGCGGTCGCCCCTGTCGAGGAACCGCTTCTGAATGACCGCCCACGCTCCCTTGGCGGGATTCGTCGTCGCGCCGGACAGGGCAGCCGCCGCGAGGAAGGACATCGCATCGGCTTCGCTCCAGCCCGGGCACTGCTTCGCGACGGTCTCGGGCGCCCAGTTGAGGCGGCTCGTCCACCGCTGCGGAACGGGCAGGACGACGAGGGCGGACAGGTTCGGGGCCAGGTTCGGCGCCGCAGCCGCGGCGACCTCGTACCGCCGCTCGCTCAGGACGTTTCCGCCCGCGCTGAGCAGGCGGACGCGACCGTCGGGGCTGAACGTCAACCGCCGTACCGTCCGCCCGTCGGACGTCGCGACCCGTCGCCTCTCCGCGAGGCGACCGTCCGAAGTGAATACGAGATGTGTCGCGAAGCGTGCCTTCGCCCGCCCGTCCAGCGGGGTCACGGCGACGGTGCGGTCGTCCACGAGTGTTACGTTCGCGCCGACGGTCAGATCATCGGCGGGCGGAACCAGCCACGGAACAGCCGCGGCGAGTTCGGCGCGATGGAAGCGGCTGACCGTCCGCCGCCCGGCCAGGCCGATCTCGCCGTACACGTGCAGCAGCGTTCGCCCGTCGCAGATGACACGCTCGGCGGGCGTGCCCGGGCGCGTGCGTTCCATCACGAACCGCCCCGCCCGGTCGACGATCAAGGACGCCGCACCGGCGCCGAGACGCACGCGCTGCCAACCGCCCTGCCGGACCGCTTCGAGGAACTTCCTGGCGCCGGGCTCGGTCATCCCGCGCCGGGGGCGATGCCCCGTCGGAGCGGCCGCGGCAAGGGCGGCCAGCACGTCGGCCCGCGTCGTCCGCAGGCCGTCCGCATAGAGCGTCAGGTCCGTCAGCCATCTCCCGCTGCCCCCGAAGACCGGACGCTGGTACAGCAGGCTTTCCCGCGACAGCGCATCGGGGCGACCCAACCGCCCTTCCAGACGCCGGCGCTCCGTCAAGCTCCGCCCGTCGATGCCCCGGGCCTCGCGAAGCTGCCCCAGCAGCTCCGAGACGGCGCGATGCCCGTCCGGCGATTGCGTCACAATCAACATCCCGTTCTGCTCGCGCATCCCCACACGCGTCTCGTCGGCCCAGGAATCCGGTGCGATCGTCTCACTGACCAGGTCGACGATGCCCTCGACGTCCTTCGATACATCGAGTTCCTCGCCCTCCTCGGCAAACAAGCCGCCCCCCGCCTTGCCCGCGTAGCTCGCCACGTCCGCGGGGCGACTCCCCTCGGGGTCCGAGCCCGTCCGCGGGCCCTGGAATTGCGGAACGCGGGTGGCGAGGTCGCGAATGTCGTACACGCGCGTGACGGTGCGGCTTTGCAGGTCCTCCTGCGAGGTGATCGTCACCACCCCGTTCTCGACGGTGTAGCCCACCGGATTGACCCCGCCGACATCGTCGAGAATCCCCCGCAGCGCCTCGTCGACGCTCGTGCCACGCATGCGGACGTTGACCGGGGTGGTCGGCTCGACCCCGCTGGCCGACAAGGCGTCCCATTTGACGTCGACCTTCAACCCGGACACGTCCCGAAGGAACCGGACCGTGTCGCTGAACTCGGTGTTATCGAAGTTAATCTTGTCCAGGCGCCGCCCGAGCCTGGCCCGCACAGCCGGGCCGCGACCATTCTCGTCGTCCCGCCGGGCCGGATCATTCCAGTCCCGGGGGTACGTCAACTCCTTGTACCACGGGATTTGCGCTTCCCGGACGGCCATCAGCGACTTGCGTTCCTGCTCGGTCATGCGCTTGGGGACGCCGCGATCCCCCAGAGCGGTGACAAACTCCTCGAGCTTCCCCTTCTGCTCGATAGCCCAGGCGTTCGCCGGGTCCCGTTCGACGACCCGCTCGAGTTCCTTGCGGGCATCGTCGTACCTGTACCCGAGCGTCAGATCCCGCGCCCGGGTCGTCAGGGCGGACGTGTCGTGCTGCTTGTCCCGCGGCTTCTCGCCCGGTGCCTGCCCGCGCTGGGCGGCGCCGGTCGTCCCCCACGACAGTTCGCGACTTCGCTGAATGGTCTGAAGCTGCTGGGCAACCTGCGCCCGCTTCCGCCGGTACTCCTCCACCGGGTAGAGGCCCTTGTTGACTTCGAGGACGTTCCCCGCCAGAAGGGCTCCGACCTCCGCATCCTCGAAGTCGTCCACAGTATCCGCATGAATCAGGGCCTCGCGAGACCGGCTCATGCTCCTCT
>CAZEJA010000264.1:0-5129 GCA_964512215.1 uncultured Planctomycetaceae bacterium | reverse complement strand
TCATCTCGACGCCCAGGTCCCCCCGCGCGACCATCACCGCGTCGGCGGCGTCGACGATCTCGTCGATCCGCTCAAGGGCCTGGGGCTTCTCGACCTTTGCGATGATCCGAGCGCCGGAGCCGCCCGCCGTCAGCAGCTTCCGCAACTGCTCCACGTCCTCCGGGCTGCGGACGAACGACAACGCAACGTAGTCGAACTCCCGCTCGGCGATCCAGGCCGCGTCGCGGCGATCCTTCTCCGTCAAGGCCGACAGCCCCAGGACCGTCTCGGGCAGGTTCACGCCCTTGCCGCTGGCCAGCACCCCGCCGCGAACGACCTCACACCGGAAGGCGTCGTCATCGCCCGCCTCGGTCACCTTCAGGCGGAGCTTGCCGTCGTCCAGAAGAATCGCCTGGTCGACCTCGACGGCGCCGGGCAATTCGCGGAGCGTGGTGGCGATGCCCTCGGGGCCGCCCTCGTCGAGCTCGCGGTGGATGATGAGTTGCTGGGCCTCCGCGAGGAGCATCGACCCGCCCGCGATGGGCCCGACGCGGATCTTCGGCCCGCACAGGTCGCCCACGACGGCCAGCGGCTCGCCCAATTGCTTCTCCGCTTCGCGGATGTTGGCGAGGAACTGTTCGCGCTGGGCATCGTCGCCGTGAGAGAAGTTGATGCGGAACACGTCGCAGCCGGCCTGCGCGAGGCGCAGCAACGTGGCGGTGTCCCCGCACGCGGGCCCGACGGTCGCGACGATCTTCGTTCGGATCAGCATGGCGGACATTGTACCGAGACCTATGGGAGGAGTCCACGGACCTGCCCCCAAGGGGTTACACGGATGACACGGATGAGGCAGCGGAGGGCGGCCTGTCCTGGTTGCGGAGCACCGGGCATGGAGGTATCCTCGATGTCTGGAAATGGAGCATACCTGAGGAGTTCGTCATGCCTATGCGCCTGATCGCCTTGCTGACCGTTCTGGTCTTCTGCTCGGCCGCGCCTGCCCAGGAGATGGTGCCGTTCGTGATCCCCGCCGAACCGTCGGCCGAGTCGCTGATCGCCGCGCCCACGCTGGGGGCGATTGCACCGGACGGGCCGCGGGTGATCGTCAAGGACGGGCAGTTCTCCCTGGGCGGCAAGCGGCATCGCGTTTGGGGCATGAACCTGTGCTTCGGCGGGTGCTTCCCGGACAAGGACAACGCCCGGCGCGTCGCCGCCCGCCTGGCCTCCGCGGGGGTCAATTCCATCCGCTTCCACCACATGGACTCCGCCGACTACCCTCGCGGCATCTGGAAGCGGGGGACCAACGAACTGCACGGCGAGGCCCTCGAACGCCTCGACTACTTCATCGACCAGCTCGCGAAACGCGGGATCACGTCGAACATCAATCTGCACGTGGGCGCCCTGCACAGCCGCCGGCTGGGGCTGCCGGATTCGGGGATGAAGTACGACAAGATGGCCTGCATCTTCACGCCGCAACTCGTCGCCGCCCAGAAGACCTACGCCCGAGAGCTGCTGACGCGCGTCAACACGGTCCGCAAGATCCGCTACGCCGATGACCCCGCCGTCGCGTTCGTCGAGATCACCAATGAGAACAGCCTGTTCATGTGGGGCTCGGAGAGATACCTGCGGAACGGGATGCCCGACCATTATCGCAACATCCTCACGGGGCAGTTCAACGCGTGGCTGAAGAAGGGCTACGGCACGTCGGAGAAGCTCCGGACTGCGTGGAGCGGCGGGGCGACGAAGCTCGGCAAGAACCTGGTGAAGGGCGCGTGGGAACTCGAGCGCCACGCCGGCTGCAAAGGGCAGATCAAGCCCCTCGCGGAACCCGCCGGGGCGATGCGAGTGGTCATCGAGAAACACGGCGGGCAGAACTGGCACCTGCAATTCCGCCACACGGGCTTCGGCGTCAAGCGGCGCGAGTACTATACGCTGAGCTTCCGCGCCCGGGCGGACAAGCCGCGGACGATCGGCGTTGGCGTCGGGCAGGACCACCAGCCTTGGCGCGGGCTGGGTCTGGGTCAGGACGTCAATCTGACGACGCAGTGGCGGAGCTTCCGTCTGGGCTTCGTCGCGAATCAGACGGATGACGACGCGCGGGTGGCGTTCCAACTCGGTGCGGACGGGACGTCCGTCGAGTTCGCCGACCTGCAGCTCCGCTCCGGCGGGAAGGAAGGCCTGGCCGCCGGGGAGACGTTGGAGGCGGCCAACATCGTCCTGTACCGAGGCGGGGAGACCTCCGCCCGGGCGACCGACCGCATGCGCTTCTACGCGGAGATCGAGAAGGCGTACTTTGACGGGATGAAGCGGTTTGTGCGGAAGGACCTCGGCTGCAAGGCGCTGATCACGGGCACGATCGTGATGGGCACACTGGGCTTGTGGGCGCAGAGCGACATGGACTTCATCGACACGCACGCGTACTGGCAGCACCCGCACTTCCCGGGACGCCCGTGGGATCCGAACAACTGGACCGTCGGCCAGAAGGCAATGACGGACGATCCGGAGCGTTCCACGCTGTTCGACCTCGCCGCCAGCCGCCTGGCGGGCAAGCCCTACACCGTCAGCGAGTACAATCACCCGGCCCCGAACGATTACCAGGCCGAGTGCGTGCCGATGCTGGCCTCCTTCGCCGCCGCCCAGGACTGGGACGGCGTGTGGCTGTTTACCTACAGCAACGGCGAGCACGACGCGAAGCGCAGGCACTTCCGCGGCTACTTCGACATGGACTTCAACAGCACCAAGTGGGGCTTCATGCGCGCGGGAGCGGCCATCTTCCGCGATGGCGGCATCGAGCCCTTGCAGGATGCCGTCACCTCCGATCTGACCGGCAGAAGAGACCTGCTCGCCGACCTCGCCGGTCTCCAACAGGCCCACGCCCGCAAGATGATGCGATCCGTCACCGAAGCCGCCGAGGGCAAGCTGAAGTGGCAGGATGCGCTCGATCACCGGCTGGCCGTCTCGTTGGGCGCCACGGTGCCCGGACGCCCGACAGGCAGGCCGACTCGTTCCACGGTCCTCTCCTGGGACGCGAGGGACACGTCCCGCAGGTCCTACATCGCCAAGGGCGCCGGTGCGGAGGTGCTTGTCCTTCACGGCGAGAACTTCGCCGGGCGCTTCTACGGCCGGAGCGTCTTGGCGACGAGTCCCGACTTCATGGTCATCACGGTCACCGCGCTGGATGGCAGGGAATTGCCCACGAGCGACACGATCCTCATCACCGCATGTGGGAGGTGCGAGAATACGGGGATGGGGTTCTCCAAGGACCGCCGCACCGTAGGACGCACCTGGGGGCGCGAACCGGTGCTCATCGAAGCCGTCTCTGTGATGGTGGGCGTGCCCGAATTGGGGACGAGGACGTTCACCTGCCGTGCTCTGGATCCGAGCGGCCGAGCTGCGGGCAAGGTGGCTGTCGTCGGGGGTGCGCTAGGACCGATGGTGACGCTCTCGCCGGAGCACAAGACCATGTGGTACCTGCTTACGCGGAAGAAGTGAGGGCCCCGAGGACGTGGGCGACGGTGACGGTGTCGAGGGAGTCGTTCTGAACGATGCGGACGGATGGACCGACGGGGGCGAAGTGGGCGGGGTTGGTCGGTCCGAAGAGGGTGACGGTCGGCGCCCCGACGGCGGCGGCGAGGTGGGCGACGCCGCTGTCGTTGCCGACGAACGCGGACGCGCCGGCCAGCGCGGCGGCAAGCGATGTCAGTTCGGGGCAGACCCACGCCGGCGCGACCGCCCGAAGTTGCTCGATCCGCTCCGCCGCCCAGCGGTCCATCTCCACCGGTCCGACGACGAACACGACGTTGCCCAATTCCCCCGCCAGCGACAGATAGTTCTCCGCCGGCCAGCACTTGTCTTCCCCGCCGCTGCCCGGATGAATCAGCACGCAGGGCGCCTCGACCCCCAGCGCGCGCAGCGCGCCGCTTGCGGCTTGGCACCATGAATCAGGAACGTCCCACGGCGTCGCTCGCGCGGTTTCCCGCAGGTCGGACATGCCGAGCAAATCCCCCCAGAGGTCGAGCAGATGTCCGTCGAAGGCCTCCGGCGGGCGTGTCGGCAGGAAGGCAGCATCGGCCGCCCCGCATGCCGCCGCCAGACGAAGCTCGGCGCTGCGGTCCCCCTCCGCAAAGCAACTGATCAGGCGGTCGCACGTACCCAGCCGCCCGGGCAGTTCGCATTCGTCCAGCGGCGCATCGGTGAACACCTCGTGCATCGGCAGGGGGTCGAAGTCCAGCGCCGCAGTCGCGATGCCCGCCCCGGCAAGCAGTTCCCCCTTGTCCCGCCCCGCAACGATCGTGACCCGCGCGTCGTACCCGCGAAGCAAGTGCCCGAACAGCACCACGTCGCCCAGCGCCCCGGGATGAACCGCAAGGATGTTCAATTGCCCATTTCCAATTTCCAGTTGGCCCCCTTGCTGTTCCGTTTCCGCTCCCTCACGGTCGCGGCTCCCCCGTTGCCGCCGTTGTTCCCCGATCGCCAATCGCTATTCGCTAATCGCTTCCCTCTATCCACCCGCCGCCCAGCAGTACGCGGTTATCCGTGTCGTACACGACGGCTGCCTGCCCCGGCGTGATGGCGTGGACGGGCTCGTCGAAGTCGGCCTCGAACGTGTCGGGGCCCGTGACCCGCACCGTCGCGGGCGATCCGGGGTGGTTGTAGCGGACCTGGACCGTCGCGCGGAACTGCTCGCCGGTCTCCGCGTGCCACGTCGCATTCGACGCGGTCAACTCCCGCGACATGACCTCGTCCCGCGGGCCGATCGTGACCGTCGCGGTCGCGGGGTCGATCTTCGTGACGTACATCGGCTCGCCCGCGGCCACGCCCAGTCCGCGGCGCTGTCCGATCGTAAAGCGGGCGTACCCCTCGTGCGTGCCCAGTACGTCCCCCGCAGCGTTGACGATGTCGCCCGGCGTGAGCGCCTGGGCCGCCCGCGCCTGCAGCACGGCTGCGTAGTCGTCGTCGGGGGCGAAGCAGATCTCCTGACTGTCGGGCTTGTCGTGCACGTTGAGCCCCAGCGAGCGCGCGATGCTGCGAACCTCGTCCTTGTCGGCGATCTCGCCGATCGGCAGGACGATGCGGGACAGGGCCTCCCGCGGGATGCTGAACAGGGCGTAGGACTGGTCCTTCTCCCGCGCCGCCCCGCGCGCGACGGCCGG
>CAZEJA010000263.1:0-5142 GCA_964512215.1 uncultured Planctomycetaceae bacterium | reverse complement strand
CCCGCGGCGCAGCGCAGAGAAGGAGGGGAATCGGGACCCCGCCGCCGCCCCCACCGCCCGAGGCGATCGCCGCCGCCCCGCCGCAGCCCGCCGGCGAGCCCGCGGCCGCCTGGCCGACGGCGTTGGGGGCGGGGATGATCGTCGCCTCGTGCCTGACGATCTCCGGCGTCCTCGCCATCTTCCTCGCGAGAGCGATATACGACACGTTCATGGTCGAAGAGTGGCCGCTTGAGGGATGGACACCGAACGCATTCGCCATCCTCGGTATCGTCCTGGTGTTCGGCACGGCCGTGTGGCTCATCGTCGCGGGGGGACTCTTGATCCGCCAACACCCCCAGGCCCGCAGGCAGTGCATCGCGGCCGCCATCGCGGACATCCTCTGCAAGTTCGCGTACTTCGCCGCCTCCTTCTCGGGCCATCTCGTGCTGAACTGGTCCTGGAGTATCGTGGAGCTGTTCCTCGGCCTGTTGGCCTGGCTGGCTCTGCCCGTGTTTCTGCTCTGCTGGTTCTTTCGAGACAACATCCGGCGCCAGGCGCGCCGATGGGTGGTCGCTGCATGGAAGCGTCCCAGGCCAGCCTGGCCGGCGGCGATCGGCGGGATCGCCGTGATGTTCGCCGGTACGCTCCTGGCGGACTTCCTCGTCAACTCCGTGCGGTACTTCCGGCAACTCATCTTCCAATTCATGGAGGGCGGAACGGTGTTCCTGACGGGCTGGCAGCGGCTTTCCCTGACCGAGATGAGCCATGGGCTGGGAGACATCCTGCTGCTGACCGCCGGCATCCTGCTGCTCTGCCGCCGCCCCCGCGCGGGGCTCCTGACGGTGATCGCTGCCGTCGTGAAGATTCTCCTGGTCCTGGTCGAGGCGGTCGTTCTCCTGATGTACATCGCCGATGACCCAAGAGCACCGGTCCTCGTGCTGGTTACACTCCACAGACTCCTGGGACAGATCCCGTCGCTCGCGATCGGCGTCTTCCTGATCTACTGGATGTCGAAGAGCAGCGTCCGGGCGGAACTGCGTTCCTGGAAGCTCGCACGGCGGCAGCAGGCGGAATGGGGGGAGCGACGGTGACCCAGCCTCCGGACAGCTTTCCCGAAGTCGACGTGCCCTATGCGGGCGACGCCCCCAGAGCCCCGCGCCCGATCTGGCCGATGGCGGTCGGGGCGGCGTCGACGGGACTCGCCGTCGTCAATCTGCTGCTGTACATCTTCTACTCGTCCTGTCAGTGGTACCCGAACATCCTGTGGACCCCGCCGGTGTGGATCTCCGTGTTACTGGCGTTCCTGAACGTCCAACTCCTGGCCGCCGGGCTGAACCTGCTGCAGCGGCGATCGCGCGCGTGGCGGATGCACCTCCTCTACACCGCGTGTGCGATCCCCCTGTCAGGCTACGCCCTGTGCGAAACCGCCCGCACCATGCGGTTCGTGATCCGCCGGCTCCTTCTCGGCGGCCAGCCCTTCGACGTCCTGCTGCATGACATCGCGCAGGCGGCGTGGGGGCTCTGGCTGATCCTGAACGTCGTCTACGCCCTCTTCCTGCTCGTCTGGTTCCTCCGACGCGACATCCGCACCCAGGCCGCCGCCTGGCCCGACCGCCCCCCCAAACGCCGCAAGCCCGGGGGTGCCCCGTGACCGAACTTCCCGACAACGCGACCGCGCCGAATGTGCCTGTCCCGTCGGACGGTCCGGGCGCCCCGCTTTCCGTCTGGCCGACACTGATCGGGCTCAGCTCAATCGGCATCGCCGTGGTCAACCTCCTGCCGTGTCTCTTGGCGGTGATTGTCGCGCCGCAAGGGCCCTACGGGCACACCGTCCCTGGTGTGGGGCTCGGGCTTTTCAGCTTTGTCCTCCTTCCCGCCGGCATCCGAACGCTGCAACGCCGGCGCAGCGCCGGCGACTTGCACATACTCCACGCGGGCATGTACCTCCTCGTGTGGGCCGCGGTGATCCTCCAAGGAAGCTACTACTCCTCCGGACTCACCACAGGACTGAAGGCACTGATGACCGGACAGATGCCGCCCTCCCTCATCCCGGAGTTCCTCTCGCACGTCGCCTGGCTGCTCTGGATCGTGCTGCTCGCCGCCCACGCGGTCTTCCTGCTCGCCTGGTTCCTCCGCCCCGCGATCAAGGCCCAGGTCGCCGCCTGGCCGTACAAGCCGAACGTCCGGGACAAGTCGGGGGGGGCGTCGTGACCGAGCTTCGAGACTTGCGGGCCTCGCGGGACGTTGGGCCTGCGACCGCAGGCTGCGGCGCCCTCGTTCTCACCTCTACCCTCTCACCTCTCACCTGAGCGCAGCTACTTCTCCGCGGCGAGGTGCTTGTTGAGGTATCGGCCGGTGTGGCTCTTGCGGGAGGAGGCGACCTTTTCGGGCGGGCCTTCGACGATGATCTGCCCGCCGCCGTCGCCGCCCTCGGGGCCGAGGTCGATGATCCAGTCGGCGCACTTGACCACGTCGAGGTTGTGCTCGATGACGATGATCGTGTTGCCCATGTCCGCGAGGCGGTTCAGGACGTTCAGCAGGTTGTGAATGTCCGCGAAGTGCAGGCCCGTCGTGGGCTCGTCGAGGACGTAGAGCGTGTGCCCGGTGGCGGTCTTGCCCAATTCGCTGGCGAGCTTGACCCGCTGGGCCTCGCCGCCCGACAGCGTCGTCGAGCTCTGCCCCAGCTCGACGTAGCCGAGCCCCACGTCGTTCAGCGCCCGCAGCAGTTGCTTGATCTTCGGGAAGTTGTCGAAGAAGCTCAGCGCCTCCTCGACGCGCATGGCCAGCACGTCGGCGATGTCCTTGCCCTTGTACCGCACCTCGAGCGTCTCGCGGTTGTACCGGGCGCCCTTGCACTCCTGACAGGTCACGTAGACATCCGGCAGGAAGTGCATCTCGATGCGCTTGGTGCCCTGTCCCTGGCAGGCTTCGCAGCGCCCGCCCTTGACGTTGAAGCTGAAGCGCCCGGGCTTGTACCCGCGGATCTTCGCCTCCCGCGTCTTGGCGAACAGTTGGCGGATCTGGTCGAACACGCCCGTGTAGGTCGCGGGGTTGCTGCGCGGCGTCCGCCCGATGGGCGACTGGTCGATCTCGATGACCTTGTCGATCCGCCCGGTGCCCAGAATCTTGTCGAACGGGCCGGGCTTGTCGCGTGACGCGTGCAGGCGCCGGCGCAGCGCGGGCAGCAGCGTCAGGTTCACCAGCGTGCTCTTGCCCGAGCCCGACACGCCCGTGACGCACACGATCCCGCCCAACGGGAAGCGGACGTCGATGCCCTTCAGGTTGTTGTGCCGACAGCCGCGGACTTCCACGCACTTGCGCTGCGAGACCTTCCGCCGTTGCGGCGGGGCCTCGATGCGGAGCTTGCCCGACAGGTAGCGCCCGGTCAGCGACTCGCGGGTCTTGCAGAGGTCTTCGATCGTGCCCTGCGCGACGATGCGCCCGCCGTGGCGTCCGGCGGCCGGGCCGATGTCCACGATCTCGTCCGCCGAGCGGATCGTCTCCTCGTCGTGCTCGACGACCAGCACGGTGTTGCCCATGTCCCGCAGGTGCTTGAGCGTGCGGATCAGGCGGCGGTTGTCGCGCTGGTGCAGCCCGATGGTCGGCTCGTCCAGCACGTAGCAGACGCCCACCAGCCCGCTGCCGACCTGGGTGGCCAGGCGGATCCGCTGGGCCTCGCCGCCGGACAGCGTCGCGGACGTGCGGTTCAGCGAGATGTACCCCAGCCCGACGTCCGAGAGGAACTTCAGGCGGTGGTTGATCTCGCGGAGGATCGTCTCGGCGATCTGCGTCTTCTCTTCGTCCAGCTCCAGCACGGAGAAGAACTCCGTCGCCTCGGCAATGCTCATCGCGGCGACGTCGTGGATGTTCCTGTCCCCGACGGTGACCGCCATCGAGGCCGCTTGCAGCCTCGCGCCGCCGCAGTCGCGGCAGGACTGCTCGGACATGAACGAATGCAGGCGGCTCTTGACGTACTCGCTGTCGGTCTTCTGCCACCGGCGCGTGAGGTTCGGGATGACGCCTTCCCACTTGTCGGCCGGGTCGCCGTGCATCAGGATCTTCCGGATCTTCGCGGGCAGCTCGTTGTAGGGCATGGTCGCCGAGATGCCGTACTGGCGGCAGAACCGGCGGAGCAGGCGGTTGTAGAAGATGTTCATCCGCTTGCCGCCGTGGCGCCACGCGTCGATCGCGCCCTGCGAGAGCGACAGCGACCCGTCGGCGACGATCAACTCCAGGTCGAACTCCAGGATCGTGCCCAGCCCGTCGCAACTGGAGCAGGCGCCGTAGGGCGAGTTGAAGCTGAACATCCGCGGCGTCAGTTCCGGCAGGTTCGCCTCCGGGTGCTTCGGGCAGGCGTAGGTGGCGCTGAACAGCCAGTCCTTCCACTCGGCCGGCGGAGGGTCAACTCGCTCGCCGTCGTCGTCGTCGTCGTCGACCTCGACGGCCGGCGCCTGGTGCGTGATCACCACCAGCCCCCCCGCCAGCGACAGCGCCGTCTCGATGCTGTCGGCCAGGCGGATGCGGACCGTCTCGCGCAGGATCAGGCGGTCGACCACCACGTCGATCGTGTGCTTCTTCGTCTTCTTGAGTTCGGGCAGGTCCTTGAGGTCGAAGATCTCCCCGTCGATCCGCACGCGGGCGTAGCCTTCGCGCTGCACGTGGCGGAGCAGTTCGGCGTGCTGGCCCTTCTGCCCGCGGACGATCGGCGCCAGCACCATGAAGCGCGTGCCCTCGGGCAGCGTGCAGATCGCGTCGACCATCTGGCTGACGAGTTGCGACGTGATGGGCCGCCCGCAGATCCAGCAGTGCGGGTCGCCCACGCGGGCGTACAGCAGCCGCATGTAATCGTAGATTTCCGTCGTCGTCGCGACGATCGATCGCGGGTTGGTCCCGCCCGACCGCTGCTCGATGGCCACCGTCGGCGGCAACCCTTCGATGTGCTCGACGTCCGGCTTGGAGAGCTGCTCGAGGAACTGGCGGGCATAGGCGGAAAGGCTTTCCACGTATTTCCGCTGCCCCTCGGCGTAGATCGTGTCGAACGCCAGGGAACTCTTGCCCGACCCGCTCAGCCCGGTAACAACCACCATCCTGTCGCGGGGGATATGGACGTCGATGTTCCGCAGATTGTGCTCGCGGGCCCCGAGAACGACGATTTCACGTTTT
>CAZEJA010000262.1:2740-5160 GCA_964512215.1 uncultured Planctomycetaceae bacterium | reverse complement strand
CAGCGCCTCCTTGCCGCCGCGCAGGATGCAGGCGTTGCCGCTCTTGAGGCACAGTCCGGCTGCGTCGGCGGTGACGTTCGGTCGCGACTCGAAGATGATCGCGATGACGCCGATGGGCACGCGGCGCTTCTCGATGCGGAGCCCGTTGGGACGGTTGTAACCCGCGAGGGTCTGCCCGACGGGGTCGGTCTGGGCGGCGATCTGCTCGAGCGCGACGGCCATCCCTTCGATCCGCTCATCGGTCAGACGCAGGCGGTCGATCATCGCCTCGCTCAGGCCGAACTCGTCACTGCGGGCGAGATCTTCCGCATTGGCTGCCTGCAGGTCGGCGGCGCCGTCGCGGATGGCCTTCGCACACGCCCGCAGCGCCTCATCCCGCCGGGCGCCGCGGGTAACAGCCAGCGCCGCCGCGGCCGACTGGGCGGCCGTCGCGATGTTCTTGACATAGGCTTCGGCGTCCATGGTGGGTCTCCCATACTGAACGGTATTCGCAGCGCACAGGGTACGGGAAGACAATGACGAATGTCGAATGTTGAATGACGAAGGAATGCTGAATTCCGAATGACGAATCGGCCTGCCGGCGGTTCGACCCCCGTTTGACATTCGTCACCGGCCTACCGGCAGGCAGGTTCGACATTCACTCGGGCATTCGGCATTGGGAATTCGACATTCCGGACGCCCCGCGTCCGCTACGGCATCATCGGGGCGGCCGCGCGTTCCTGGAGCTTGAAGTGAACTTTCGGGGGCTCGCCGACGAGTTGGAGTTGCAGGCCCTTGAGGAACTGAAGCTGGACGTTGCGCTCCAGCCAGCTCACCGGGTCCTTGTCGGTTTCGGTCAGCTCGACATAGGCGTGGATGCTCTCGGGCCCGAGTTGCTCGAGATCCTTCTTGGCCCCCGAGACGGTGATCTTCGGGCGCCACTCCAGCGGGTCCTTGCGGACGAGGTCGTACTCGCGCCAGACGTCGGTCCAGTCCGGCGGGGCGAGGACGCGGACGGTTACGGGGAGTGTCCGGGTGGCCGTCGGTTGGCTGATCTCGATGGGGACGAGCACGGTCGTGCCGGCCGGCTCGACACGGACGTCGCCGATGAACGGGACGATCTGAGCTTCGATCTCGATGCGTTCGCCGCCGGGCTTGCCCGCCAGGTCGACGTTCACCGTTCGCAGCATGGGCGTCGGCTGGGTCGCGAGGATCTCCTGCCACCGACTGGCCGCGACGCTGACGGCCATTGTGAGCTTCGGCGCTTCGACGAGGCTGGCGTTGGAGTAGACGAATTCGACGGGCACCTCCTTGCGGACGCGCTTGTCGAGGTGGACGTCGACGATCGCGGGCGCCGCGTCGACCACGATCAGCCCCGCCTCGAACGCGCCGGCGGCGTTGCGGAGGATCTCCGCCGTCCCCAGCGCGTGACGCCCGTCACCGTGATTGCCCGCCACGTCGAAGGAGATCACTGCTCCTCCGGCCGAGAGCTTCTGCTGGAATATGTCCAGTGCGCCGCGGTTGCCCCTGAGCGTGAAGGTGACCTCGATATCCCGCCTGGAGAGGATCACGAGGTCCTGATTGCTGTCGGCCGTCAGCAGAATCGTCGCGCGGAGTTGCTGCGTGTCGGTGAACTCCAGGTCCGCGTAGACCCAGATCAGGACCGTCACGATCGTCACCAGCAGGGCGGTGCGGGCGCACCCGGCCCACCAGCGGCGGGAGAATCGCGAGGCGTCCAGGTTGTCAAACGTCGTCTTGGCCATCGGTGTGCTTCACTCGGTTTCGGCGGCCTTGTCTTTCTGGCGCCGCTTCGCGCCCGCGGGCGCGAGCAGGCTCAGCAGCATGTCGCGGAGGTTGCTCTCTTCCAGCCCGAGGTAGAGCTGCCCTTCGCAGGCGAGCGAGATGCGACCGGTTTCCTCGCTGACGACGAGCACCACCGCGTCGCACTCCTGCGCCAAGCCCAGCGCCGCGCGGTGGCGGCTGCCCATGGACGGGTCCACGTCGGCGCTCTCGGCGAGCGGGAACTGGCAGCCGGCCGCGGCGAGACGCCCGTTGCTGATGATCACGCCCATGTCGTGCAGGGCGCTGCCGGGGTAGAAGATCGTGTTGAGCAGGCCCGCGCTGACCTCGGCGTCGACGGGCGTGCCGGTCTGGATGAGTTCGCCCAGCCCGACCAGGCGCTCGATGCCGACCACCGCCCCGATCTTGTTGCGGGCCAGGTACGAGGCACTGTCGACGACCGCGTCGATGAGGTCCTCGACCTCGCGATGGGCGCGCCCGAAGAGCCTCGCCTGCCCGATGCGGATCAGGACGCGCCGCAGTTCCGGTTGGAACGCCACTACCACCGCGACAAACGTGAGGATCAGGAAGTTGGCGTACAGGAATTCGATCCGCTTCCACTCCTGCGACTCCGGCAGGAGGCGGATGACGATGCGGGCGCC
>CAZEJA010000262.1:1611-2730 GCA_964512215.1 uncultured Planctomycetaceae bacterium | reverse complement strand
CGTTCGATAGAGTCAGGGCCGCTGGAAGGCGGAGCAGGAGGCGGATGACGATGTACAGCGCCGCCAGCAGCAGGGCGGCCCCCTTGAGCAGCCTCGCGCCTCGCGTGCCGCGGAGGAACCGCAGCACCGCCCAGACGACGGCCCCGATCAGCACCAGTTGAACGCCCACCACGAGCGCGTTGTAATTCCGCACTCGCTGGATGTACGTCAGGATGGCGTCGAGGAACTCGTTCATCTACGGTCGGTCTGCGCGCAACAGCCCTTTCGGATTCAGCATCTACCTACGTCATCGTCCCGCGAGGCGGGCCTGCTGAAGTCGCAGGCGGTGTTTTTTCACTCCGCCGCGTCGATCGCTTCGGCCACTCGCAGCGCCGCCGTCACGTCGGCGACGTCGTGGACGCGGAACACGCTCGCCCCGCCCCGTCGCGCCTCCAGGCAGGCGGCCGCCGTGCCCGCCACGCGCCGGGCGGGCACGTCCTCGCCCGTGATCTCGCCGATGAACCGCTTGCGGGACGGGCCGATCAGCACGGGGCAGCCCAGCGCAGCCAGGCGGTCAATGCCCGCCAGCAACGCCAGGTTGTGCTTCAGCGTCTTGCCGAACCCGATGCCCGGGTCGACCATGCAGCGCTCAAGCGGAATCCCCGCCGCCTGGGCGGCGGCGAGGCGCTCCCGGAGGAACTCGCCCACCTCCTGTACTACGTCGCCGTACTGCGGATGGTTCTGCATCGTCTTGGGAGCGCCCAGCATGTGCATCAGCACGATGGGGGCTTGGCGGGCCGCGACAAGGGGGAGCATCTCCGGGTCGTCCCGCCCGGCGGAGACGTCGTTGACGATGGCCCCGCCGGCGTCCAAGGCGAAGGCAGCGACCTCCGCGAGCGTCGTGTCGATGCTGACCAGCACCCCCGCGCCCGTCACGGCTGGCAGAACGTCCTGCAGGCGGGCGATCTGCTTGGCAGCCGTCACGCGGTCCGACCCCGGCCGCGTCGACTCAGCCCCGATGTCGATCACGTCGGCGCCCTCGTCGATCATCCGCCGCGCCCGGGCGACGGCGTCGTCCGGCGCGAGAAACTCGCCCCCGTCGGAGAAACTGTCCGGCGTGACGTTCAGGATCCCCATCAC
>CAZEJA010000262.1:761-1601 GCA_964512215.1 uncultured Planctomycetaceae bacterium | reverse complement strand
ATCGACGGCGACGGAGACCGACACCTTCTCCATCACCGCCCGCCCCGTCCGGTGGGAGTTCAGAATATCATCCAACATCGCACCCATCCTCCCATCATACACCACGCGCCGCCGCCGTGCCACGTCCGGGCTCGCGATCTCGTCGTATTGCGGGGCTTGTTCTTGGAAACCTGCAACGACAGGCCAATAATGGTATTGGATCGCGGGCAGGCAGCGTTGGGCGTTCCGTGCTGCGTGTGCGGTCTTCACCTCTGCGGACAGGGAGACTGGGCGATGAAACATGCAGCGGCCGTTGCGATCGTAGTGGGGGCGTGGGGAGTTGCGGGCGGGTGCAATCAGACGCCGGCGTCGCGGTTTGAGCATGGGAAGATCCGCCTGGAAGTGCGCGGGCGGTTGATCTCCGACGGGTGGGGCGTGGGCAGCAGCGGCCGGGCGGCGGGGGGCGAGAACTTCTGCGGCCCGGATGCGCCGGTCCGCCAGGTGATGATCGATGCCAAGCTGGTGGGCATCGATCGTCGCCGGCAGGCGATTCTGGGCATCGACTGGATCCTCGCGGGAGGCGAGCGCGTGCGCCCGATCTTCGCGGAGAACACGACGCCGCAGCGTCCCCCGATCACGGTCGGCTTCGGCTTCGGCGTCGGTGGGGGCGGTGGCGGGGGAGGCGGGCATGGCGGACACGGACCCGGATGCAGTTGCGAAGCGTGTCGCGGCGGGGGCAGGGAGTCGCGCGGGGGCGCGCCGTCCCAGCGGTGATGCAGCCCGGCGCCTGCGGGGTCGGTGCACACCCACACCGGCGCGTAGACGTTGCGGGGCTCGGCGCCCTCCTGGTCTTCGTCGTCC
>CAZEJA010000262.1:0-751 GCA_964512215.1 uncultured Planctomycetaceae bacterium | reverse complement strand
ATGCGTGTCGCGGCGGGGGCAGGGTGTCGCGCGGGGGCTCGTCGGTGGGCATGGGCTTCGACGTGCCCCTGGGGCTCGGCGGGAGAGACCGGATCACCTCCGTCCGCGCGACGTTCGATCATCCGAAGATCCTGAGCGTGCTCGACGGCAGTCAGATCCTGATCACGGTCGCGCTCGCCGAGACTGCGGAGGACAAGCTGATCGTCCAGCCGGTCCTCGTATCGATCAGCACCGACCTTCCGGCCGAAGATGCGCCGCCGCTGCAGACGGGGGACATCTCGACGGAGATTACGCTCCGCGACGGGGAGACGGTCGTTCTCGCGGGACTGACCGAGGACATCGCCAAGGAGCCGGAATCGAACGTGCCCCTCCTGGGCGACATCCCGGCCATCGGCCGGCTGTTCCGGAACCGCGGCGACAGGATGGAGATGCGGGACATCCTGATCTTCATCACCCCGAAAATCCTCGTCGACCCCCAGTAGGCCCTGCGGTCGGCCCCGGAGAGGGGACTGGCTCCGGAGCGAAGCGCAGGTGCCTGTCCCCGTCTTGCTCAGAAGAGTAGAAAGAGAACTAGCTGCTTTCCCACTTGCTCCAGCGTTTCGCGATGGCTACGTTCATGGTATGCCACGGGTTGGTCGGGGACAGACTGGCGGGATATGCATCCACGTTATCAACCGCGGGAACGGGAAGGCGAGAGTATTCCACGACGAGGACGACTACGCGGTGTTTGTTGAACTTCTCGGGCGAGGGT
>CAZEJA010000261.1:0-5175 GCA_964512215.1 uncultured Planctomycetaceae bacterium | reverse complement strand
GCAAGGACGGGTTCGCCGAGATCGAACTGACCATGCCCGAGAACCTCACGACGTGGAAGACGCGCGTCTGGGCGATGGGCGACGGCGCCCGCTGCGGCGAGGGGACGGCCGAGTCGGTGACGGCCAAGGACCTCATCGTCCGCCTCCAGGCGCCACGCTTCTTCGTGCAGAAGGACGAGGTCGTCCTGTCGGCCAACGTGCACAACTACCTCAAGAAGAAGAAGACCGTGAAGGTCGTCCTCGAACTGGGCGGCGGGACGCTGGAGATCATCGGCAGCGGGAAGGACGGAGTGCCCGAACGGACCGTAGAGATTCCCGCGCAGGGCGAGAAGCGCGTCGACTGGCGCGTCAAGGTCCTCGAGCCCGGCGAGGCGGTCGTCACCATGAAGGCGCTGACCGACGAGGAGTCGGACGCCATGCAGATGACCTTCCCGGTCTACGTGCACGGCATGCTCAAGACCGAGAGCTTCTGCGGCGTGATCCGCCCGAAGGGCAAACGCGGCAAGATCGACATCCGCGTGCCCGCCGAGCGGCGGCCCAAGCAGAGCCGCCTCGAAATCCGCTACTCGCCCACGCTGGCGGGCGCCATGGTCGACGCCCTGCCGTACCTGGCGAGCTACCCGTACGGCTGCACCGAGCAGACGCTCAACCGCTTCCTGCCGACGGTGATCACGCAGAAAGTGCTCATCCGCATGGGTCTGGACCTCGAGGATATCAGGAAGAAGCGGACCAACCTCAACGCCCAGGAGATCGGCAAGGACGTCGAGCGGGCCAAGCAGTGGAAGCGCTGGAAGCACAACCCGGTGTTCGACCGGGAGAAGGTCACCGACATGGTCAAGGCCGGCCTGGAGCGGCTGGGCAGCATGCAGTGCAGCGACGGCGGCTGGGGCTGGTTCAGCGGCTGGGGCGAGCGGTCGTATCCGCACACGACGGCCGTCGTGGTCCACGGGCTGCGGCTGGCGATGGACAACGACGTCGCGGTCGTGCCCGGCGTGTTCAGCCGCGGTGTGGCGTGGCTGAAGCGGTACCAGAAGCAGGAACTGCAGAAGCTGCTGAACGCCCCGAGTCGCACCAAACCGTGGAAGGACCGCGCCAGCGCCCTCGACGCGCTGGTCTACATGGTCCTGGTCGACGAGAAGAGCGACAGCAAGCAGATGCGCGAGTTCCTCTACCGCGACCGGAACCATCTGGCCGTCTACGCCAAGGCCATGCTGGGTCTCGCCTGTCACAAGGTGGGCGACACGAAGAAGCGCGACATGCTCATCCGCAACGTCGAGCAGTACCTCGTCCAGGACGACGAGAACCAGACGGCGTACCTGAACCTGCCGAACAGCGGCTGGTGGTGGTACTGGTACGGCAGCGAGTACGAGGCGCACGCGTACTACCTCAAGCTGCTGTCCGCGACCGATCCGAAGGGCGCGAAGGCTTCGCGGATCGTCAAGTACCTGCTGAACAATCGCAAGCACGCGACGTACTGGAAGAGCACGCGTGACACGGCCGTCTGCGTCGAGGCCTTCGCGGACTACATCAAGGCCAGCGGCGAGGACAAGCCCGACATGACGGTCGACATCCTCATCGACGGTCGCAAGGCGAAGACCGTCAAGATCAACAGCGACAACCTGTTCGTCTATGACAACAAGCTCGTGCTGACGGGCGAGAAGGTGACCACGGGCAAGCACACCATCGAGCTGGTCCGCAAGGGCACGGGCCCGCTGTACTACAACGCGTACCTGACGAACTTCACGCTCGAGGACCCGATCACGAAGGCCGGGCTGGAGATCAAGGTCAACCGCAAGTACTACAAGCTCGTGCCGGTGGACAAGAAGATCAAGGTGGCCGGCTCGCGCGGGCAGGCGGTCGATCAGAAGGTCGAGAAGTACGAGCGCGTCGAGCTGAAGAATCTCGACACGCTCACCAGCGGCGACCTCGTGGAGGTCGAGCTGGAGATCGACAGCAAGAACGACTACGAGTACATCATGTTCGAGGACATGAAGGCGGCCGGCTTCGAGCCCGTCAGTATCCGCAGCGGGTATACGCGGAACGGGATGGGCGCCTACATGGAGCTGCGCGACGAGCGCGTGGCGCTGTTCGTCCGCTGGCTGGCCCGCGGCAAGCACAGCATCAGCTACCGCGTGCGTGCGGAGATCCCCGGGCGGTTCAGCGCCCTGCCCGCCAAGGCGAGCGCCATGTACGCACCGGAACTGAAAGCCAACAGCGACGAGATCAAACTGCAGATCGAGGACTGACGCGGCGTACGTCATCGGCGCCGCCCCTGTGGGGGCGGCGCCGCGTCTTTATGGCGTGCGTGCGCTGCGAGGCCCTTCGGGCCTACGCCTCGCCGGGCGGGACCAGGCGGACGGGGATGACTTCGTGCTTCGCGGCACAGCGCGGGTCGTCGATGCGCTCGGCAAGGAGCGTGCCTACGCGCTGGGCGTGATCCTGGAAGCTGGCCGTCGGGAGAACTTCCGGCCAGTCGGCGGGGCGATTGGTCCGGATGTTGCGGGCGTCGGAGATCAGCGCGAGGTCCTCGCCGATTCGCAGTCCCGCCTGCTCGGCGGCGCGGCGGGCGGCGTCGCCGAAGAACCGGCTGCGGCAGATCAGGCCCGTTGGGCGCTGGGGGGATTCCAGCAGGTGACGGATCTCCGCGGCGAGCACCTGCGTGTCGGCGGGCAGGGCCCGCAGTTGCAGGGCGCCTTGGCTGAGCCCCGCCGCGGCGAGCACTTCGTTGATTCCTTCCAGTGCCTGGTGATCGCCCGGCAGCCAGGTGTCCCGCATCAGCAGGGCAATGCGTTCATGTCCCGCATCGACCATGTGCTCTGCCATCAGGCGCCCGGTCTGGTGCAGGTCGGCGTCGACGGAAGGCAGCGACCGCGCCGTCGCGTAGACCCCGCCGAAGACGGCTGCGGGAACGTCGAGCGAGACGGCCAACTCCTGTACCTCGCGCGGGCAGCCCACCAGCACGAGCCCGCCCATCCAGCCGACCGACGAGCCTTCCTGCACGAGCTTCCGCATCGTGGCGGCAGGGGAGTGGGACGGCAGGGCGTTGACCTGCACGCTGTAGCCCGGCAGGGACGCCATCAGCCCCTCGGCCACCTCGCCGGCGGAGAAGTCCGCCTGCAACAGATCGCCGGAGATCAGGGCGTGGATGCATTTCTGGCGCACGTCGACATCCGTCTCGGCCGATGGACCGACGAATGTGCCGACTCCGGCGCGACGGATCAGCACGCCACGCTCGGCGAGCACTCGCATGGCTCGCCCGACCAGTTGTGGGCTGAAGCCGAACTCCCGCCCGGCTGCGTCGGCTGTCATGTACGGCGAGCCGGCAGCGAGACCGCGACGCTGGATGTCATCGAGGATCAACTGGCCCACGCGAGCGACGTTCGAGTTGAGTGGCGATTCCGGAACCATGAGGGGCATTCTAACCGATCAACGACGAGCGTCAAGCATATTTATTCATAAATATTCATATAGGGAATAAAATGGAAGACGATGTTCAGTAGTAAATTACAAGATTAGATACCATGGATTGACGCCATGGTGTGAAGAATTTATTCAGAAAGTAGTTGAATATTCCCTTTGGCGGGGTATATTCTCAGGCTTCGAGCGGGGCGGGCTGTGCGCCTGCCCCGTCCGGCGGACGGTGAAAGGTGCGTCATGGGCAGTGAGAACAGGAACACGACCGGGGACAAGCCGAACTTCCTGTTCATCATCACGGACCAGTTCCATCCGGGTTGCTTGGGATACGCGGGGCATCCGGTGGTCCGCACGCCGAACCTCGACGCGCTGGCTGCGGCGGGCGTGACCTTCACCCGGGCCTACTCGAACGCTCCGCTGTCCATGCCCGCGCGGGCGACGCTGTTTACCGGCCTCACGCCGCGCGGGCACCGCGTGCGGATGAACGGGATTCCGCTGGATGAGTCCGTCCCGACCTTCACCGAGGCGCTGCGGCAGCGCGGCTACCACACGCACTGCTGCGGGAAGATCCACCTGCAGCCGGGCAGCGGCGCCGGGTGGGAAGACCGCTCGCGATGGCTGTCCGGGGAGATCGTCGACCTGCCCTCGCCGTACTACGGGCTGGAGAGCGTCGACTTCTTCGGCGGCTGCGCCCACGGGACGTACGGGCACTATCTGCACTGGCTGGAGAAGGAGCATCCCGAAGCGGTCAGGTTCCTGACGGATCGCGTGGCATTGGAGCAGCCCTCCCCCGCAGCGGATCTGTTCAACCGCAATTCATATAAGTGGGCGCTGCCGGCCGAGCTTCACCCGGCCGCGTGGACGGCGGACCGGACGATCGACTTTCTGAAGTCCGTCGCGGATTCGGACCGCCCCTTCTGTCTGATGTGCAGCATCCAGGAACCGCACCCGCCGTTCGCCCCGCCCGCGCCGTACTGCAATCGCTATGATCCCAACGACGTTCCCCCGCCGGCCGGGCGAGAAGGCGAACTTGACGACCTGCCGCTGCATTTCCGGGCGATGATTGGGACGGGCATCGTCACCAGCGGAAACCCCGGCGAAGCGATGAATCTCACCGAGCCGTATCGCAGCGAGTGCGCCGCCCACTACTACGGCCTGATCGAGATGGTGGACGATCATGTCGGGCGCGTGCTGGCCGCCCTGCGCGAGACCGGTCTGGAGCAAGACACGGTGGTGATCTTCCTGGCCGATCACGGCGAGGCGCTGGGCGATCACGGGCTGTGGGGCAAGGGCCCGTACCACTTCGACAGTGTCATCCGCGTGCCGCTGCTGGTGAGTTGGCCCGGGCGTACCACGCCGGGCACGGTCCACGCCGGTCCGGTGAGCCTGCTGGACGTGGCCCCGACGATCCTGGACATCGCGGGCGTGCCGATCCCCGAGGGTCCGACGAGTGATCCTCCCGAGGCGCCGCAGGCGCCGCCAGCCTGGCCGGGGCGGAGCCTGGTGCCCATCCTGACCGGCGAGGACGCGAACACCGACACGGACGCCCTCGTCGAGATGGATGAGGATTACCTCAGTTTCAAGATGCGAACGCTCGTGACGCAGCGCCACCGCCTGACGGTCTATTCCGGGCAGGGCTACGGCGAGCTGTTCGACCTGCAGGAAGACCCCGACGAATGCCACAATCTCTGGTCCGACCCCGCCAGCCGGGCGACGCGCGAGGAGCTGCGCGTCCGGCTGCTCGACCGGATCATGCAAACG
>CAZEJA010000260.1:0-5176 GCA_964512215.1 uncultured Planctomycetaceae bacterium | reverse complement strand
CCCCCCCCCCCCCCCCCCCCCCCCCCCCCCCCCCCCCCCCCCCCCCGCCCCCCACGCTCAGAGCTGAAAGCTGAAAGCTCCTTCTCCTCTGTCCTCTGCGGTCTCTGCGTCTCTGCGGCCCTATTCGGCGGGCTACGCGCCGGGGCCGAGGAGTCTGGGGAGGAAGCGCCCGGTGCGGGCGAGGAACTGCGTGTAGGACTCCCCGTGTACGCCGGTGAGGTAGGCTTCCTCGTCGAGGGCCTTGATGGTGGAGCAGGTCGTGTGCAGCACGAGCAGGGCGAGCGAGACGCCCGTCGGGATCAGGACGGCCGCCCCAAGCAGGGCGAGAATCTGGAACGAGTAGATGGGGTGGCGGATCCACCGGTAGGGCCCCGAGGTGACCAGTTCGGTCTTCTCCTTCTTCTTGATGCCGATCCGCCAGGAGTCGGCGAGGGCCGCGTAGCACCAGAGCGTCCCCGCGTGGGCGGCGACGATCATGATCAGTCCGGGAGCGAGCGTCCAGGGGTCCGCCAGCAAGGGCAGGGAGGCGAAGATCGGCAGATCGCCGAAGCGCATGATCATGAGCGGCTGACCGATCCAGGTGACGATGACGACGAACCACCCCAGCCAGAGAAGCTTCTCTTTGGTTCCCTTGGGCTTGAGGTTGGGAGACCGCCCGATATGCCGGCGGATGCGGACGGCCTGTCCGATCACGCCCAGCCAGTAGAGGCTGCCCGATGCACAGACGGCCGCCAGGCCGAGCGCGGGGGCGTCAACCTGCATGCCGCAGCGCTCGCTTGGCGCGAATCAGCCTCTGGGCCTCGAGGCACCAGTGGCGTTTGATGCTGGTCCAGACGTCGGCGCCCCAGATGATGTTCGTCTTGGGACCCTCGATGTCCGGGTAGCCGGGCGCGTCGGTGGGCTGGTAGGCATTGATCCAGTCGCGCGTGCTCTTGCGCTTGGCCAGGTGCCGCGTGTTGGGCGTGAAGTAGTGCCCGTGTCCGAAGGGCAGCAGGACGGTGCGGACCTCGGCCTTCCCGTTGGGCTTGTAGCGGTTCTTGTCGACGAAGCCCAGCAGGTCGCCGCCCAACAGGTCGCCGTGCATGTAGAAGCCGGTGAACTCGCGCACCGAGTCGGGCACGGTGCGGAGGCGGAACATCATGCGCCACTGGTAGGGCAGCAGGCGCGTCATGCCCCCGGCGCCGACGACCGACGCGTAGGAACACTGCACGTCCGTGACGGGGATCTTCTCGCCCGTGATCGGGTCGATGATCCAGTCGCGCCCCTCCGTCCACTCCTTCAGGGGACTCCAGACGTCGATGCTGCTGGACATCTTGCCCGCGAGTTCGTGCAGGATCCGGACCGCCTGGATGCCGCCCTGGCTGTGCCCGATGAGCATCGGGCGCAGGCCTTCCTTCTCGTAGAACCAGGCGATCATCCCCGCGACGCGCGGGCCGCTGTCGATGCACGGGTACGAGTACGTCCCGTAGGCGGGGTGGCGGAGCTTGTCCCGCGGATAGCCCATGCCCACCAGGAACTCCGCGAACGAGTTCATCTGCAGGTGGACGAAGAACGTGCCGCCCGCGATGCAGAGGATGCGCGGCGCCGGCGCGAACTTCAGCGTCGCCTGAATATCCTCTTCGGTGATGTTGTTCGGGTCCAGCGCCAGAATCCGGTTCTCCAGATCCGGGTCGATCGTGAGGCTGCGCAGGACCGTGTCCTTCTCGATGTCCAGGAAGTAGGCCGGCTCACTGTAGCTGTAGTCGCCGCATCCGCCCGACCCAAGCATCGTCCCCACGATCAGGGCGCCCAACATGAATCGTCCTACTCCCGCCGTCCGCCGTCTGTTTTTCGTTTCTCGCGAATCCATTTCTGTAGCCCACGACACCAGTGTTTCTTGATCTCAAACCAGACCTCCGCCGCAAACAGGATGTTCCTGCTATCGGCGACGAGGCCGTCCGCTTGCCTGGGATTCTCTGCAGCGGGGATATATTCGTTAATCCACCGCCTCGTGTCAACGTTTTCTGCCAGATGTTCTGTCAGCGGAATCGTCAGATGCCCGTACCCGCTGGGCAGCGTCACGTTCCGCACAACCGCTGTCCCCGCAGGGACATAGCGGTCCTCTGCAGCGGAGCCCCGCAGCGCGTTGCCCAGAAAATCGTCCGTCAAAGCCATGCCCGTGAAATTGCACACGCTGTCGGGCACGTTTCTTAATCGGCTGAGCATGTGCCATTGGAACAGCGTAATCCGCATCAGGCGACCCGTCGCGATGGCCATCGCGTAGTCGACGTTGACCTCCGAGACGGGCCTCTCGGCGCCGGTTAGCGGGTCGACGATCGTGCAGCGATCCTCGCGCCGATTCGTGAGGGGATTGAACACCGACAATTCGGTCCCGTGCAGGTCGCCGGACAGTGTGTGCAGCACCTCGAGCACCTTCATGCTCCCCTGGCTGTGCCCGATCAGGATGGGCACGAAGCCCTCACGCTCGTAGTACCAGGCGAGCTGCCCCGCGAGCTTGCGGGCGCCTATCGCGCTGGCGTTCGTCCAGGCCCCCGTACGCGGGTGTCGCACTCTATGCTCGGGATAGCCCATCTCGATGAGGAAGCGACTGAAGGGCTCCATGGTGACGAACGCGAAGGAGCCTTGCAGGTTGATGATTCGCGGCGCCGGCGCCCGGGCCAGCACGTCGCGCACGTCGTTGTCGCTGATCCGCTCGGGGTCCAGCGCGAGGATACGGTCGGCCAGCGCGCGGTCGATCGGCAGCGGAAGGACCGCCCCCGGGCGGATGTCCGCGGTGAAGGCGGGCTCGGTGTGGAACGGGGCAGGCGTTTCGCACCCCGCCAGCGCGACGGCCAGCGCCAGCAGCGCCGTCGCGGCGCGTGCGGCGTTCACGAGCCTGTCGGGTTCGTCAGGCATGCCATGAACCTCTCGATCGCTCCAGTTGCTACGGGATCGGGGAAGACGGTCGTGCGGTAGCTCACGCCGATGTTGAGTACGTCGCGGAAGGTCGTCAGCGACATCACCAGCGGACAGGCCGGGCCCGTCGAGACGCTGCGGAGATAGTCCTGCACCGGTGCGGTGGCCGGGTGCGCGAACATGCGGTTGAGGTTCATGTTCGTCGTCCCGCCCCACAGGGGGTAGTGCTTGCGGAAGAGTTTCTGCTGGCGCATGGGCGAGTGCTTCGGCACGATCGCCAGCGCCAGGCGGACCCACAGCGGCAGGCGCACGTAGAGGCGGTGGCGCTTGACCTGCTCGGTCTGGCGGTGGATGTGGGAGGCGACGTCGCACAGGGGCGTGCCCGTCGTGTCCGGGTGAGAGACCAGGAACGATCCGAGCAGCAGCCCCAGCCCGGCGGGCGGGCCCGGGCACAGTTCGCGGCGCGCGGTGGCGATGGACGAGACGGCCAGGTCCTCGCGCTTGCCCGGCAGGTAGCGATCGGCCGCCAGCGGCGCGACGGCCTTCAGCAGAGACGCGAGGAACACGTCGTTGAGCGTGACGGACCACGACCGGGCCGTGTCACGCAGGGCGGCGAACTCGTCGGCCCCCACCGTCTGCAGGGAGATGCCGTTCGTATGGTCCAGGCGGTCGGTATAGTGCGGCTTGGCTGCATGCTGCAGACGCAGGATGACCGAGGGCATGGCGCAGACCCACGCGGGCAGGTGGCGGAACATCACGCGGAGCATGCGCCCGTAGACCTTGCGGGCGGGCGTGAAGGCCTCCAGGCGGTCGCCGCAGTAGCTGGTGGCCAGGTCGGTCAGCAGGTGGACGATCGGGTCGGCGTCGGAGACGAAGTGGCAGTAGGCGAGCCCCAGGTAGAAGGCGTCCCCGTCGGGGGCGGCGAAGGCGCGGAAGGGCGTGCAGCGGCGCTCCAGCGGGAAGGGCGTGTTGATCTGGCGGCGCACTTCCGCCTGCACGGCCGAGCGGGCGTCGTCGCCGGTCTCGAGCAGCGCGACGCGGATGCCGGCGGGTCCGCCGCAGAAGTTCGCCCGGCGCTGCGACGCGTCCAGTTCCAGGCCCGTGATGCCCAGCGTCTCGAGGCGGTCGTTGACCACCGACTCCAGGCGGGGCAGGTCCAGCGGGCGGGAGACGCGGACAACGTGGACGGCGTTGTACGGGTGCAGATGATTCCAGAGCAGCATCAGCCTCTGGAAGATGCTGAGCTTGCCCGGCGTCTGCGGTTGGTTCCAGTGCCTGTTCACGTGGGCCCGCACGACCTCCTGCCGCCTGATCCCTGATACCATCCCTGCATGGGGCTCGCGCCCGCGGCGTATTATTCCGACAAAGCCCGTCGCGTTCAAGGGGAACGGAGCGATTCGCGAACAGCGAGAAGGCAACGGCGGCCGCCGCGATCGTCCGGGAGCGGACCCGTTCTCGTCTTGACGTCCCCGCCGAGGCGGCATAGCATTCTCGCTATCATGTGACTGACTGAAGGCCCTCGCCTCGCGTGGTCAAGGCGGGTGGGCCCACTTCCGTGGAGTGGCCACGCAGGAGACTGCCATGAAGAATCTCAAGGATCTCGTGGGATGTGCGGTGCTGATCGTACTGGTGTCGGGGGCCTCGGCGGCGCGCGAAGGCAAACGCAAGAAATCCCAGGAGCCGACCAAAAGCGTCTGCGAGATCATGATCGAGGAGTTGAAGATCAGCGGCGATCAGAAGGCGAAGCTCGAGGCGAAGTTCAAGGCGGTGGAAGAGGCGGGAGCGGCGTGGGACAAGGCCAACGCCGAGAAGGTCCAGGCCGCCGACGAAGCCGCCGCCGCGGCCAAGGGCGGCGACGCGGAGGCGAAGAAGAAGGCCTCCACGGCCAGAAGGGAACTCAGTTCCGCCCGGGCCGAAGCGCTGGTGGACGCCGAAGCCGCCGTCCTCACGGTCCTGACGGCCGAGCAGAAGATCGCGTGGGCGGGGTACGAGCTTTACGAGACCACCATCCGGCGGTTCCGGCGGGTCGAGTGGACCGAGGATCAGCAGGCGAAGATCAAGGCCGCCTGTGCGATCGCCGCGAAGCAGCAGGCCGCCGAGGAAGCGGAGGGCACGAAGAAGAAGAGAGGCGGATCGCCCACCGACAAGCTCCGGTGGGCCATCGAATTCGTCATCATGACGCCCGAGCAGCGGGAAGCGATCCCCGCCAAAGGCGCCCGCGGGAGGAAGGACGCGGCGGAGACCCCGGTCACCAATACGAACGAGTAGGACGAGTACCGTA
>CAZEJA010000259.1:0-5183 GCA_964512215.1 uncultured Planctomycetaceae bacterium | reverse complement strand
GTACTCAATCGCCGTGCCGAAGTCGCTTTCCGCGCCTTGGACCCACCTGGAGATTTCCGCCTGGTTCAGGCCCGGCAGGGGGATCCAGAAGCCCACGCGGTAGATGCACAGCAGCGCCAGCGTGAAGGCGAGCTTCTTGAGCAGCTCGGGGATGGAGAAGATGTTCTCCAGCACGCGACGGATGCCCGACTCGGCCCAGAGGGCGAAATAGTAGGCGAAGAGGATGAACAGTCCGGCGAGAATCTTGACGACGGGCAGAACCATCGCGCGGGCGCCGATGTCGTTGGTCAGCACCTCGTGACAGCGCAGTCCCCCCTCGCCGATCAGCCACGCCGATCCGAGGACTGCAATCAAGCCCGTGATGAGTCGAAATACTCGGAATGCCATTCCGTCAATCCTTCGCGCCGCCTCGAGAGCGGGACCTTACGCCTGCTCTACCGTCCCGCCGGCCTGCGTGATCTTCTCCGCCGCCGACTTGCTGAACTTCGCGGCGACGACCGTGAGCTTCTTCTTCAATTCACCGTTGCCCAGGACCTTGACCGGCTTGCCGGCGTCCTGGATGAGCCTTGCCGCCGCGAGGGCCTCCGCGTCGACCCGCTGGTCGGCCTCGAACCGCTGTTCGAGCGACGAGACGTTCACCGTCTGGTATACCGTGCGGAAATTCGCGTTGTTGAAACCCCGCTTGGGGATTCGCGACAACGTCGGCGTCTGCCCGCCTTCGTATCCGAACAGGCTGGTCGAGCCCGCACGCGAGCCGTAGCCCTTGTGCCCGCGCCCGGAGGTCTTGCCCATGCCCGAGCCGATGCCCCGCCCCACGCGCTTGCGCCGCTTGGCTTTCCCCGCCTGCTGCATGACTTCTTCGAGCTTCATTCGAGTTCCACTCCTCGCAGGGCGCTGACCATCTGGGCCGTGCGAAGTTTCTGAAGGGCGTTCATGCCCGCTTTGATGAGGTTCTTCGGCGCCGTCGACCCGTAGGACTTCGTCAGCAGGTCGTGGATGCCGGCCAGTTCCAGCAGCGGGCGGAGCTTCTTGCCCGCAATCACGCCCGTGCCTTCCGAGGCGGGCACCAGCACGACGCGCGACGCGCCGAACTGCCCGATAACCTCGTGCGGAATCGTCCGCCCGGACAGGTGGATCGGGACCATGCTCTTGCGCGCTTCGGCGATGCCCTTCTCGACGGCGACCGGGACTTCGTTGGCCTTGCCGTAGCCGATGCCTACGCTTCCCTTGCGATCGCCCACGACCACCAGCGCCGCGAAGCTGAACCGCCGACCGCCCTTGACCACCTTGGAGCAGCGATAGATCTGGACGACGCTGTCTTCCAGCCCGTCGCTCTCCTGGTCGTCACGATTGCGATGTCTTCGATCGAAAGCCAACGTGCTTTCTCCTGTGTAGCTAGAACTTCAGACCGGCCTTGCGGGCCGCCTCGGCGAGTTCCTTGACTCGCCCGTGGAACGGGTATCCGTTGCGGTCGAACACGACCGCCTCGATGCCCGCCTCGGCGGCCTTGGTCGCCAGGGCCGTCCCGACCGCCTGGGCTGCGGCGCGGTTGCCGCAGTTGGCCAACGCTTCGCAGAGGGGCTTTTCCCGCGACGAAGCGGCTACGAGCGTCCGCCCGGCCTCGTCGTCGATAATCTGAGCGTAGATGTTCTTGTGACTGCGGAACACCGTCAGGCGCGGACGCTCCGGCGTGCCGGTCACCTTCTTCCGCACATGGCGCTTCCGCCTGTCGCGACGTATTGTCTTTTTGACCGCTTGCTTCATCGTTCTTCTGCCCTGCTGTGCCCTCTCGAGGGGCGTGGTTCTTACGCTCCGCCTGCCCCGGCGAATGCCTTGCCGACCTTCCGCCGAACGTGTTCGTCGTCGTACCGGACACCCTTGCCCTTATACGGCTCGGGCGGACGCGCCCGGCGCACCCGGGCAGCAAACTCGCCGACGGCCTGCTTGTCCGGACCGCTGACCGTCAGACGGGCCGGGTCGCTGTCGCCGCGGGCCTGGGGCGTGACCACTTCCACGTTCACGCCCATTGGAATCTCGAAGACCGCCGGGTGACTCAGCCCGCAGGTGACGTTCAACTTCGTGCCCTGCACCTGCGCGCCGTAGCCCACGCCATAAATCTCGAGCTTCTTCGAGAAGCCCTTCGTGACGCCCTCGACCATGTTGGCGATGAGGCTGCGCGTCAGTCCGTGCAGGCTGCGGCTGGACCGCTCGTCGTCACACCGGTCCACGGTGATCGTCTTGCCCGCCTCGTCCAGCGTGACCGTCAGTTCCGGGCGATGCGTCCAGGACAGCTTGCCCAAGGGACCTTCGACATTCACGGTCTGCCCGGACAGAGCGACCGTCACGCCGGCGGGGATCGGGATCGGTTTTTTTCCTATGCGTGACATCGGTTCTCAAGCTCTCTTAGCAGACGGTGCAGAGGACCTCGCCGCCGACGTTCTCCTTGCGGCACTGGCGGTCGCTCAAAACGCCCTTGGAGGTGGACACCACCGCGATGCCCAGCCCGTTCATCGGGCGGGGGATCTCCTCCATGCCCATGTGGACACGGAGCCCGGGCTTGCTGACCCGTTTGATCTCGGTGATCACGTCCTGGCCCAGGGGCCCGTATTTCAGATACACGCGAAGCAAGCCCTGCTTGGTGTCTTCGACGCGCTGGAAGTCGGAGATGTAGCCCTCTTCCTTCAGCACGCGGCAGATACCTTCGCAGATGTTCGACGCCCGCGCATTGACCGTTTCCTTGCGGGCGCGGAGCCCGTTACGGATGCGGGTCAACATGTCGGCAATGGGATCAGACAGACTCATCGCACTCGATTCCTCGTTACCAGCTGGCCTTCTTCATTCCCGGGATCTTGCCTTCGTTCGCCAGTTTCCGCAGGCAGATACGGCAGATCCGGAACTTGCGATACACACTGCGCGGGCGCCCGCAAAGCTGACATCGGCGAATCGTTCGCGACGAAAACTTCGGGGGGCGCTTCGATTTAGCTATCTGTGCCTTGGTTGCCATGTCGTTGCGGGACCTTCTCAGTCTTTCCTGAAGGGCATGCCCAGCATGCCCAGAAGTTCCAATGCCTCCTCATCCGTCTCCGCGGTCGTCTGAAACGCCAGGTTCATGCCCTGCAGAAACGTCACGCTGCTCGGGTCGACTTCCGGGAAGACCGACTGCTCGATCAGGCCCATGTTGTAGTTCCCCCGCCCGTCGAAGCTCGACGGGTTCAGGCCCCGAAAGTCCTTGACCCGGGGAATCGCCAGCGACACGAGGCGATCGAGGAACTCGTACATCCGCGTGCCGCGAAGCGTGACCTTCAGGCCCACGTTCATGCCTGCGCGGAGCTTGAAATTACTCACCGACACCCGCGCCTGCGTGACGACCGGCTGCTGCCCGGTGATCAGGGCGAGCTGCTTGGAGGCCGTCTCCAGCTTCGCCTGCTCGGTGTGCGCGTCGCCGATGCCCATCGACAGGACGATCTTCTCGAGCTTCGGCAGGTTGTGCGGGTTCGTCCGCCCCAGGCGCTCGGAGAGGGCCTGGACGATCTCCGTTCGGTATTTCTCTTCCAGTCGTGCGACCATCGTAGCGACCTACTTGCTCTTGGAAACGGTTCCGAGCGACTCGCCCGACTTGCGGGCGACGCGCTCTTTCGTGCCATCCTCGTTGATCCGGAACCCCACCCGCGTCGGCTGATTCGTCTTCGGGTCCACGGGCAGGACGTTGGAGATGTGGATGGGCATCTCCTTCTGAATCCGTCCGCCCTGGGGGTTCTGCCGGCTGGGGCGAAGGTGCTTGTAGACGCGGTTCACGCCCTGGACGATGACCTTGCCGTTGGCGTCGTCGACGCGCAGGACCTCGCCTGTCTTGCCCTTGTCATTGCCCGCAATGACGGCCACCGTGTCGCCTTTTCGTACGTGCCTCGCCATCGTCTATACCACCTCTGATGCCAGCGATACGATCTTCATGAAGTTCTTCTCTCGCAACTCGCGAGCGACGGCGCCGAAGATCCGCGTGCCGCGCGGGTTGCCTTCCTCGTCCACAATCACCGCCGCGTTGTTGTCGAACCGCACGTAGCTGCCGTCCGACCGCCGCACGGGAAACGCCGTTCGCACGATCACGCACCGGACGATCTCGCCGCTCTTGATCTCCGCCCCGGGCGCCGCCTTCTTCACCGAGCAGACAATGATGTCGCCCACCGACGCCGTCCGACGCGTCTGTCCCTTGTGGCGCGTCGAGCCGCCCAGGACCTTGATGCACCCGACAATCTGGGCGCCGCTGTTGTCCGCCACCGTCATGCGTGTTTCTTGTTGAATCACGGAATCAACCTCGATCGGGCGGGCCTTACTGCTCGACGCCGCGCCGCACTACGCCCTTCAGGCGCCAGCTCTTGCTCTTGCTCATGCGACGGCAGGGTACGATCTCCACCAGGTCGCCCAGACCGGCGGTATTCGCCGGGTCGTGCACCGCCACCTTCGTCCGGCGGCGGACGTACTTGCCGTACTGCGGATGCTTGACCAGGTTCTCGACGACCACGTGGATCGTCTTATCGCCTCCCGTCGACGACACGACACCGGTCTTGGCCCGCTGGGACTTCTTCGCCTTGGATTCTTGCTGTTCGGTCATCACTCTTCGTTCCGCTTACGCCTGCTGGGCGGCGGTCTCCGGGGCGGCCTGCGCCTGCCGCTCCGTCAACGCCGTCAGAAGCCGTGCGATGTCTCGCTTGGTCTTCGTGATCAGGCTGGGGTCTTCCAGCTTCTCGGTCACCGCCTGCGCCCGCAGGTCGAATACGTGCCGCCGGAGGCGCTCCAACTCCGCCGCCAGCTCCTCGTCGCTCAGTTCTCGAATCTCTTTCATCTTCATGGCGGGTTCTCTAGATCGTGGGACGCCGGTGAACCAGGCGACAACGCACGGGCATCTTGTTCGCGACGCGCCGCAGCGCCGACTTGGCTGTGTTCTCGTCCACGCCGGCGATTTCCATCAGCACCGTCCCCGGCTTGACCGGGGCGACCCACGCCTCGGGCTCGCCCTTGCCCTTGCCCATCCGCGTTTCCAGCGGCTTGGACGTGGTGGGCTTGTCCGGGAAGATGCGGATGTACACGCGGCCTTCGCGATGGAGGAAGTGCGTCGCCGCGACTCGCCCGGCCTCGATCTGACGAGCGGTGATCCATCCCATTTCCTGGGACTGAATCCCGTACTC
>CAZEJA010000258.1:0-5186 GCA_964512215.1 uncultured Planctomycetaceae bacterium | reverse complement strand
ATAGCCGGGGAACGCGACGAACTCGCCCGGGCGGTTGAACTGCTTCGTGACGGACTGGAACTCCGCCCACTCGCGGGCCATCGAGGCCGCATCCTTGATGTGCTCGACACGCACGCCGGACCACCCCCCGCCGGCCTGCTCGGCCTTCTCCGTGGGATGCCCGCCTTCGATGCCTCCCGCCGCCGCGGCCGCGACGTCCGATAGGGGAGCGATCGCGTCGAACACCGGCGTGTAGTACGCCCCCGTATAGAAGTCCAGGTGCGTCCGCGCGAAGTCCAGCACCTCCGCCAGCGGCGGGTCCTGCACGTGGTGCTGATATGTATTGTGGTGCGTGTCGCCCCAGAAGATCGTATGCGATGGGGTTGTCATGTTGCGTTGTCCCTGCAGATAGCGATGAGCGATTAGCCAGTAGCGATCAGGGAAGAAGCCATCATCTGTCAGCAACGACGAACAGCAGAAGCCAGGACGCGTGTCGTGGTTGTCCCTTGTCGTTCCCTGATCCCTAATCGCGAATCGCGAATCGCTTTTCGTTCCCGGCCATCGGCCCATCCAACAACCGGTCAACCGTCAGCCGCGCTATACAGTCCCCGGGCCTTCGCGATGCGGCTGATGGCGGTCGAGGGCGAGCTTGCCGCGGATGGACTCCAGGCGCCGCGCGCTGCTGCCGATCCGCCCGACCAGCAGCATCATCGGCTGGCGGCGGTGGTCGGCGAAGGTGATCACGATCCGCCCGAAACCCTGCAGGCGCTCCAGGAAGTCGCCCGTGTCGACGCGCGTGCTGTATTCCTCGCGCGCGATCTGCTCGCCCGTCTCGGTGGGCCCGATCTGGATGTTCAGGTAGTTCGGCGTGAAGGCGACGTAGTAGAACAGTCCGCGGATCCACGAGACGATGATCGCGACCAGGAAGATCAGCGCGATCAGCAGGTAGCCCAACCCGTCCATCTGGATGCCGAGTCTCCGGAAGAACCGGAAGAAGTCGTCCACCCACTGCAGGTAGACCAGCCACAGCATCATGGCCACGAAGCACAGCAGCCCGATCAGGAGGACCTTGATGCTCAGTTCGTACTCGTCGACGAGGAAGTTGATGAAGAAGATCGCCAGCCAGATCCCGCCGACCGTCTTCGGGTCGCCCTCGTCCGTCCACGACAGGATGGGGGCGACGTTCGAGTATACGATCGTGGGCCCGTAGAGGATCTTGCGAGACCAACTGAACACGACCAGCCACTCGTTGATGTCCGGGTCGTCGCGCAGTTGCCTGCCCAGGCGGATGCGCGTGCGGATCGTCTTGCGCGACAGGCCCCACACGAGCAGCCCGATGACCACCAGGAGGAACGGTACCGAGAACACCACGATCTTCTGCCAGCTCCAGTCACCCATGATGGACCCTTTCGTTCGCAGCCGGGGAGATGCTCCTGCTAGTACCACCTATACCACTGCTGAACATGAACCGTCAAGGAGACGGGTCCATTTCGGATTGCGGATTTCGGATTTCGGATTGAACGGCGGCACACCCGCGCCAGCAAGGGGTGTTCGGGGCTGTTACCGCGTACATCCGACGTTGTGCAGGAAGGGACGCATCCGCGTCCCAATCCGCAATCCGAAATCTGCAATCCGCAATGTCTCTACCATCCCAGCACGGTGACCATGACGTGCCAGCCGACGCCGCTGGAGAGGCATCCGGGTTGGCCCTCGCCGGTGTCGGCCGGGCCGATCTCGCCGGCGTTGTAGGTGCCGAACAGGGGCATCTTCTTCCCGAGCGGCTTCTGGAGGGCGGCGAGTTCGTCGGCGATGTTGTCCAGCTTGCTCTTGCGCCCGGCGCAGTCGAACGCGATGGCCGCGGCGGGGCGGGCGCCCTGGTTGGCGAGGTCCTTCAGCGCCGCGGCGGCGGCCTGCCTGGCGGTGGCAATGACGGCGTCGTTGTCCTTGGCCTTCCGCCCGGCGAGAGCGACCTTGAAGTCGCCCGAGAGCATCAGGGCGATGGCGCTGTCGGCCAGCATCTGCCCGCGGAAGTAGACGAAGGTCTGCCCGGCGTTCTTGTTGGCGCTGCCGCCGGTGATGGGGAAGTCCTTGCCGAGCACCGTCTGCATGCCGCGGACGAGATGGGCGTTCGACGGCGAGTGGGCGTCGGCCATCACCAACGTCACGCGGCTGCGAGGAGTTTTCGGCAGTTGCCTCGCCAGGTCGGCGCCGGCGTCGAGGAGTTTCTTCTCGATCTGAGCCTCATGTTCGGCGGGGGTCAAGCCGACGATGCCGAGTTCCCGTCGGCAGGCGGCCTTCACGTCGATGTCCTTGCCCGCGATGGCGAGGACGACGACGGATTCCTCCTCGGCCGCCACTTGGTCCTGTGTGAAGGCGCCGTACGTCGCCTCCCCGTGGACGAGCTTCCGGTCGAAGACGTCGCAGACGCCCGAGAGCACGGAGGCCTTGCGGGCCTTGTCCTCGTAACACTCCGCGATGAGGACGGCCTTGACGGGCGAACCGGCGAGCAATTCCTTCGCGGCCGCAGCGGCAGCCCGTCCGGCCTTGGCCGGGTCGGCATCGGTGCTGACACCCATCGTGAAGACGATGTCCTTCGTCGGCGGGGCAAGGGCGGGGCCTTCGCTCGTCGCGACGCCGGCGGGGCCGTCGCAGGCGATGGCCAGGAAGCAGAGCGTTATGCCCAGAATGACAACGGCGGCGGGACGCGTCAGAAACTGTTGTACTGTGGGGCGCTTCATGCTGGGTCTCCTTTGGCAGGGAGCAGGATCGCAGTCAGGGGCGATCTCTGCACACGGCTTGCAAGCAAGCCGTGGCACCCGCCGGTCTTGTGTGTAGGCACAGCCTAGTGTTTCGAGCTGCAGAATCCGTGCTCGATCTTGTTGTCGAAGGGCGGCGTGTCCGGCCAGACCGCGCCGGGCCAGACACTCCAGGCGAGGCGGGTCCGCTGCCACGCCCACAGGCCGGCGGACTCGCCCCAGTCGCGCAGGCCGGTTCCGTCCGGGTCGTGCACGAGCAGCGAGAGGCAGAACTCGCGCCCGGGGGAGGGCTTGAGGGGCGCCAGTTCGGCGAACGGAATTGCACATTCGTAGTACGTCGTTCCGCCCGTGCGCGTGACGGTTAGTTCCACGCCGGTCTGGACGAGATCTGTCAGCGGCCGGGGCTTCTGGCCGATACCGACCCGGTCGCCCGGGCGCATCAGGCGGAAGCACTTCGCCCCGTTGCCCGTCCTCGCCAGGAGAAACTCGTGACGCTGCGCCTCGCCGCGTGTGGTTTTCGGGGTCTCTGCCTTCCGCGATGAGATTGCGATCTGGACGGCGTCGCAGGGCTTGCCGGGCGACATTGTCTTGAGGGCGTCTTCCTCGACGGCCACCAGAATCGACATCTGCCTGCGGGACCAGTAGGTGCGGAAGACCGTCTTGCTGCCGCAGGTCGCGAACGAGACGGGGATCGCGTCTTTCCAGTCGGCTGGGTCCCCGTCGATGGTCGGCTTGAAGTACGGTGCGCTGGTGACGGCGACCCGGTCGCTCCGGGTCACCGACTCGCCGCCAGCGGCGGGGAGGGCCTTCAGCATGATCGGATACGTGTTGTCGGGTGCGTCCGTCGCGCGACTGATCGCGAAGGGCACTCGCTTGCACTCGCCGGGCTTGAGCGTGACGCTCTGTCGCGTCTTGTCCATCCGCCAGCCCGTGGGGAACGTCGCGACGACCGCGCCTTTCCACGTCCGCCCGCTGCGATTGCAGGCGAGAACGTGCGTGACCGGTCCGGTGGCCGGGGTGACGAGCAGGTTCTCCGCTCGCAGCGCGATGGGGGGCCCGTCCAGCGGCACCGCCTCTCCGCAGCCGGTCAGGATGGTCGCGGCGGAGAGCAGAGCTGCGGCGATCCGTTTCATCGCTTGTCCTCCGGCAGGGGGGAGGTCATGGAGCGGGCGTGCTCATAGGTTGGCACGGGGCGGAAGTTCGGATGCTCCCTGTACCGCAGATTCCGCCGCCCCCACCACGAGCCGTAGTACTGCCCGTTCGTGTCGACCCAGTTGGTGATCCGCAGAAGCTCGGCTTGCGTCAGGCGGATGTCCTTGTGCTGCTTGGCCAGCCGCGCCGCGATGGCGGCCAGCTCGGGGTCCTTCAGCGTGACCTTGCCCTTGGCGAGCATGGCCACCAGGACGCTGTTGTGGGAACCGAACGACCGGGCGGGCATGTAGTGCACGTTGCCCGTCTTGGGATGGTTCTCGCCAATGGTCGGCCCGATGAGATCGTGGAGCTTGCGGCTCCGCCCCTTGCCGCCGCGGCGCTCGGGGATGAGGGCTTCGTAGGAGCGGCTGAACAGCGCGGTCATCGTGCCCGTCAGGTCCTGGTTGGCCTTGGGCTGCTTGCCGGAGTGACACTCAATGCAGTGCTTGTCCAGGACCGGCTGAACGTCGGTGGGGTAGTGGATCGGGCGCCCGCCCGCCTTCTCGCCCGGCTGCGGTCCCGGCACGGACGCCGGGCGCTTCAGCGCCCGGACCAGGTCGCCCGTCGCCGACACGGAAGCGTCTTTCTGCGTCTCGTGACACCCCACGCAACTGCGCGTCTCGCCGGGCATGAAGTTCACGAACGTCCGCTCCGTCTGGACGGCCATGTAGTTCTCGTCCAGCGCCTGGAAGATGATGTTCGCCTCCGCGGGGACGACGAAGTGGGCGGACCCGTCCGCCTCGACGGGCACCACGCCGTGCTGGACCTTCAGGCCCAGGTGCGTGTCCTTCGTGATGCAGACGTGCTGCTGGTCGTAGACGTCGCCGTCCCAGCGCCGCCGCGACGCCCAGGGGCGCGGCACCTGCTCGAGCACGCGGATGTACTTGATTTCGCCGCGCTTCACGTCCGTCAGCCCGCGGTAGATGTCGGACACGACGCAGGCAGCTAGGCCTTTGGCGGCCAGCTTCTCGTCGACGGCGCCCTTGGGCGTGGGCGGCGCCTTGCGCGGCTTGAGCGGATACGGCAGCCAGCAGGACATCTCGGCGTCGCGGTGGATCAGGTACGTCTTGCCCGCCTCGTCGAGCAGGTACAGGCCGTAGCCTTTCGGGTCGTTCCACGGCGTCCCGGCCGGCTTGTGAGAGACGAGGAAGAACTTCTCGCTGAGCGGGTAGGGGTCCTTGAACAGCGGCCCACGACCGTTGCGGTCGCGCCGCCAAGGCCCGTCGCCGTCGCGGAACGCGAAACCGGGCTCGGACTGGA